>NZ_JAIQZM010000068.1 GCF_023333595.1 Argonema galeatum A003/A1 | reverse complement strand
ATGCCTAGAAAATGCACGGCTTTCATCCCACACCAAATAAGATTATGGTGTGGGGATTCCCGCCTTTATCAGCTAACCCGAACATCGTTCTTACCTGTCAGCGAATATGTACCGGAACTGACAACTCTGCATCCAGGGCCAGAACAATATCGATCGAGAATAATTCCACAGGGATCGGTTGAGTTATCGATGGTGAACCAAAGCCACCAACCGCTGTTTTGCTGGACATTACAAAATTTGCCTGTAATTCCTGCTTGAGCGAAGCTGGTAGATAAGTGGGGCTGAATCAAGGTTAATAAAATGGCGATCGCTCCTGCCAAAACTCCAATCAGAGCGATATTTTGCATTGCTTTCTTCATTAAATACCTTCTTTTGGGCTAGAGGTATCAACCAAAACTTACCACTTCAGAAATGCTGCCCCGCTACCATGCTCTGGCCTCATCTGACTATCCTTTTCAACCCAAGCGATCGCCTATCTTCGCTCCTAATCAGCTACTGTAATAATTTGTCCCCATTAAATAGAGGAAGATTCTTCTTGAGCCTAGACAGATTGTTTTTGGCAACTAAATTATCTGGATAAATTATCAGAACTTGTTGATAGACTTCTTCGGCACTAGCGATATTTCCTAGTAAAATATGGCATCTTGCCAAGCGTGTGTAGGCATCGGCATTTTTAGGGTCTAATTTAATGATGGAACTATTTACTTGCTTAGCCTCTTCTCCCCAGTTACCGGATTTGGCGAAAATCTCTGCTTGCTTAATGAGCTTATAAGATTCGTCAATTTTCTTAACCATTTAGAGTTTTCCCCGTTTACCAGTTCAGGAACGCTGCATCAGGGCCGTGTTCTCTTCTAATCTTACCATCCTTTTCAAACCATGCAATTATTTGTTCAGATGTCAAGCCCTCAACGGTAACGCCGTACTCTTGGGCGATATGCTTCAACAGCTTTAAAGATGAAATAGTTAATCTCGTTAAAAATTTCTCATGGGAAGCAAGCATTGCAGCGTCAACCCTAGCAGATTCTTCTAGTGTTAAAAATTGAGCCCCTGGTTGCGGTGGTTGAGTCATATCAGTTTGAGATTTTAGATTTTAAATTCGGGATTTCCCAGTAATTAAATAACCGCAGAGGTGTTGTCCGTTAATCAAGGAGTGCGTCCGCTCAACCGTAGAATCTGCGAACACAGCTGCAAACATATCTAATTCGTGGCTGCAAACCCTGGGGAAAGAAACGGCTACATCAGAAATGGCACAGTTATGCTCGATCAACATGAACTGGGAGGAATGACCATTTTTGGAACCATCAGTCTCTAAAGGATACCACTCGGCCATGTAGCCTTCGGCACGACGGAGATCTACTAAGTTGGCAACGCGATCTTGGAGGGAACCACTACCTAAGCGATCGCAATATTCCATCGCCTTGCGCTCCCACTGTTTGTGTAGTATTAGATCGACCTGCTCATGACCGAGGGTTTGTGCGATCGTATCCAGCAGCGCCACGGCAAATTTACCGTGACTGTTCGGGAAGCGATCGCGTCCCTTGCGGCTCAGGCGGTAGACGTGCTGCGGACGCCCCATCCCAACCTGAACCGATTGATACTCGATCAGCTCCTCCGCCTCCAAATCCTTCAGGTGGCGGCGAATCGCTTGCGGGCTAATATCCAGAGAGTCAGCCAACTCGTGCGCTCTTGCTTGACCCCGCTTCATCAAATGTTGCAGGATGTCTTCTTTAGTGGAGGGTTGCTGAGCGATCTGGGTAAGACCCAGATCTGTTTCACAGATCGTCATGGCGGCTTCCATAAGTCAACGGCCCAAATGTGACTTTGACAACTTAATTGTTGTTAATGTAGCTTAAAATAGAATTGAGCAACAAATTTGTTGTTTAAGTCTATTGTAATACCACAGGGCAAGTGTTGGCATCAACCTCACCCGCCCAAATCAAAGCCCACACCTCTGCCATCCTTAAAGATTTCTTGAGAACACGAGAACACCAGAGAACACGATAAACATGAGCGCAACGGTCAAAACCTTAGTCAACCAACCCTACAAGTACGGGTTTGTCACCGATATTGAGTCAGACACCATTCCTCGCGGTCTCAGCGAGGATGTAGTTCGCCTCATCTCCGCCAAAAAGAACGAGCCAGAGTTCATGCTGGAGTTTCGCCTCAGAGCATACCGCCAGTGGCTGAAGATGACAGAGCCAACCTGGCCCCAAGTAAAGTATCCTCCAATTAACTACCAAGACATCATCTATTACTCGGCTCCCAAGCAAAAGCCGAAAAAACTTAACAGCTTGGAAGAAGTAGACCCAACTCTGCTAGAAACATTCGAGAAGCTAGGCATTTCGCTGTCTGAACAGAAGCGCCTCTCCAACGTCGCCGTGGATGCCATCTTTGATAGCGTCTCCGTCGCCACCACCTTCAAGGACAAGTTAGCCAAAGATGGCGTAATCTTCTGTTCCATCTCCGAAGCCTTGAAAGAACATCCAGAATTATTGCGGAAGTATCTTGGCAGCGTAGTGCCGATCGGAGATAACTACTATGCAGCCCTCAACTCAGCCGTATTCAGCGATGGCTCCTTCGTCTACATTCCCAAGAATACCCGCTGCCCGATGGAATTGTCCACCTACTTCCGCATCAACACAGGCGATAGCGGTCAGTTCGAGCGGACATTAATTATTGCCGAAGAAGGCAGCCAAGTGTCATATTTGGAGGGCTGTACAGCTCCCATGTTCGACACCAACCAATTGCACGCCGCCGTAGTAGAATTAGTTGCCCTAGATAACGCAGAAATCAAATACTCTACCGTCCAAAACTGGTACGCCGGAGACGAAAACGGCAAAGGCGGCATTTACAACTTTGTCACCAAACGGGGACTCTGCCAAGGAGTCAATTCTAAGATTTCTTGGACGCAAGTTGAAACTGGTTCTGCTATTACTTGGAAATATCCAAGCTGCGTATTAGTTGGCGATAATTCGATTGGCGAATTCTACTCAGTGGCGCTGACTAACCACAAACAGCAAGCCGACACTGGAACTAAGATGATCCACATTGGCAAAAACACCCGCAGCACGATCATTTCCAAGGGTATTTCTGCCGGTAAGTCCCAGAATAGCTATCGCGGTTTAGTTAAAATTGGCCCCAAAGCCAACGGCGCACGGAATTATTCCCAGTGCGACTCAATGCTAATTGGCGATAATGCTCAAGCGAACACTTTCCCATATATTCAAGTGCAGAATAACACCGGGAAAGTGGAGCATGAGGCTTCTACTTCCAAGATTGGGGAAGATCAATTATTCTATTTCTCCCAACGCGGCATTTCCCAAGAAGATGCTATCTCAATGATGATTAGCGGTTTCTGTAAGGATGTGTTCAATCAATTGCCGATGGAATTTGCTGTAGAAGCTGACAGATTGTTGAGTTTGAAGTTGGAAGGAAGTGTTGGCTAATTCTTGTGGGGCGGGCATCTTGCCTGCCCGACTGCTAGGAGGATCGATTCAGGTGAAAACAGCAAGCATGGGAATTACTTACGCAGATATAGAACTGATTCGCAGTGATGATTTAGCACTGGTTGCAGCAGGGTTCATCCAAGAGGATCGGATTAGGCGAGTAAGGGTGACAGCATTGGTAGACAGCGGTGCTTCAATGCTGGTTATCCCTGAATCAATCAAAAACCAACTTAATTTGCGAAAAGTGGATGAACAACAAGCAGAATTGGCAGATGGAACTGTAATAAACATGGATGTGGTTGGGCCTATAGAAATCCGGTTTGAAAATCGGAGAGCGATCGCTGATGCACTGGTTCTATCTGGTGAAGTTGAGGTTTTACTGGGTGCAATTCCTATGCAAGCAATGGATGTTTTAATCGATCCGAAAAACGAAAGATTGATTGTCAATCCCAAGAGTCCTGACAAGGCTAGGATGTTACTCAAGTGACACCAGAAAAAGAAACGACAATAGAAATGCGATCGGTTAATTAGTAGGCATTTGATCTGCTAATAATGGAGTGACAGGCGAGACGCCTGTTCTACAACAGGATAACGAACCACGAAGACGCGAAGGGCGCGAAGGAAGAAGAAAAGGAAGATGATTATTGAGAATAGTGAGGTGATTCTATCAGTTCGCGACCTAACAGCGAATGTTGATGGCAATCAGATTTTGAAGGGTGTGAATTTGGAACTAAAGGCTGGAGAAATCCATGCCATCATGGGGCCGAATGGTTCTGGTAAGAGTACCTTATCGAAGGTTTTGGCTGGACATCCTGCTTATGAGGTGACTGGCGGTGAGGTGATTTTTCAGGGCCAGAATCTTTTGGAAATGGAACCGGAAGAACGGGCGCGGGGTGGTGTGTTTTTAGCTTTTCAATATCCGCTGGAAATTCCGGGTGTAAGTAATGTAAATTTTCTGCGCGTTGCCTATAATTCTGGTCGCAAGGCTAAGGGTTTGGAGGAACTGGATGCGTTTGATTTTGATGAGTTAATTCAGGAAAAGTTGGATGTAGTAAAGATGAATCCAGCTTTCCTCAACCGCAGTGTGAATGAAGGTTTTTCTGGTGGTGAAAAGAAGCGGAATGAGATTCTGCAAATGGCACTGCTGGAACCAAAGTTAGCAATTCTGGATGAGACGGATTCTGGTTTGGATATCGACGCGCTGAAGATTGTGGCGAATGGCGTTAATCAGTTAGCAAAACCTGATAATGCAACTCTAATGATTACTCACTATCAGCGATTGCTGAGTTACATTGTGCCTGACTTTGTTCACGTGATGGAAGGCGGGCGAATTATCAGCAGTGGAACTAAGGAATTGGCGCTGGAATTGGAAGAACGCGGTTATGAGTGGGTACGGGAAGAAGAACCATCTGAGGTGGGAGTGTGATGAGCAGTCAGGTGTTAAAATCTATTTCTATAAGTCGGGATGCTTATCTGACTGGGCTGTTAAACCTGGTTTCTAAAGGAACCCCACCCCAACCCTCCCCGCCTGCGGGGAGGGGGCCGGAGAGGGGGTTGGAGGGTTGGTTGGAGGAGTTGGAGGGTTGGTTGCAGGGATTGCGCGATCGATCTTCTGCTATCCTTCTCGAAGAAACTTTCCCTAGCACAAGGGATGAAGCATGGCGCTTTACTGATTTGTCTCCTCTTTTGCAGGTGACGTTTCAGCTACCAGAAACTAGCAATGTCGCGTCTATACCATCATCGGAGATTACGCCGCTGATTTTCTCGGAAGCAGCGGATAGTCGGTTGGTATTTGTCAATGGCGTTTATGCGCCCCAACTATCTTCTGTTGCTGGTTTGCCAGTAGGAGTATTTGCGGGTAATTTAACAGCATTACCTGAAAGTTATCGCTCCAGTATCCCGAATTATTTGGGCAAGCAACATGGGGCGACTGAAGTTTTCACCGCCCTCAATACAGCGGGATTGACAGATGCAGCAGTCGTATGGGTGTCGAAAAATCAGGTAGTTGAAACTCCTATCCACCTGCTGTTTATCTCTACGCTAAGTGAATCGCCCACAATTTCTCAACCACGCTGTCTGGTAGTAGCTGAAACTAACAGTCAAGTAACTTTGGTTGAAGATTACTTGACAATAAGTGATTGGTGTGCAGATCAGTCTCATCCATACTTTGTGAATGCCGTTACAGAAATTTGGGCACAAGAAAATGCTCAAATTAACCACAGTCGGATTCAAAGAGATAGCAACGTCGCCTTTCACATTGGCAAGACGGCTATTTCTCAAGCGCGTCACAGTCGCTATACCTGCAATGCGATTAATTTGGGTGGAAAAATATCGCGACACAATTTGGAAGTCTACCAGACGGGCCAAGAAACAGAAACTACCCTCAATGGTTTGACGATGATTGCTGGCGCACAAGTGGCGGATACTCACAGTGCTTTAATTCTTAACCACCCCCACAGCACAAGTCGTCAGTTGCAGAAGAATATTGCACGCGATCGATCTCATGTTGTATTTAACGGCAGAGTTTTTGTTGCCAAAGCAGCACAATTGACAGATGCTGGACAACTTAACCGCAATTTGTTGCTATCGCCAAAAGCCAGAATTGATACAAAACCTCAACTGGAAATTATTGCCGATAATGTCAAATGCAGTCACGGCGCAACCGTGAGTCAGTTAGATGATGAGGAAGTGTTTTATCTGCAAAGTCGCGGTTTAGATAAAGTCAGCGCCTACAATTTGCTGGTTGATGCTTTTGCAGCGGAGATTCTTAACCAAATTCCGTTGAATTCTGTGGGAATAATGCTTTCTCAGTGTATTGCTTGTCGAACAATTTAATATTGGGGTATTGGAAATTTTAGATTTTAGATTTTAGATTTTATTTCAATCTGCAATCTACAATTTTAAATCTTAAATTCTCCCCCTAGCCCCTAGCCCCTAGTCCCTAGCCCCTTTTTTCCTGCCATGACTATTACTCAAGAAAAAACATTAGCCGATCGCGTCCGTGCTGACTTCCCCATTTTGAAGCAAGAAGTTAACGGCAAACCTTTAGTTTATTTAGATAACGCCGCCACATCGCAAAAACCTGTGGCGGTTCTTGATGCGCTGCGAAATTATTACGAACATGATAATTCTAACGTGCATCGCGGCGCTCATACCCTCAGTGCTAGGGCGACAGATGCTTATGAAGGTGCTAGAGAAAAAATTGCTAAATTTGTTAATGCAACTTTCCCCCAGGAAATTATTTACACGCGCAATGCTTCCGAGGCAATTAACTTAGTAGCTTATGCTTGGGGACTAACAAATCTGCAACCGGGAGATGAAGTTATCCTGTCGGTGATGGAACACCACAGCAATTTAGTTCCTTGGCAACTTGTCGCCAAAACCACTGGCGCAGTGCTGAAATTTGTGGAACTGACACCAAATCAAGAATTCGATTTGGAACAGTACAAAACGCTGGTTTCGGATAAAACAAAACTGGTTTCTCTGGTTCACGTTTCCAACACGCTGGGCTGTATTAATCCGGTGAAAAAAATTACCCAAATTGCTCACCATTACGGAGCAAAAGTATTAATTGATGCCTGCCAAAGCGTGCCTCATTTGGCTATCGACGTGCAGCAAATTGATTGCGATTGGCTAGTTGCTTCCAGCCACAAGATGTGCGGGCCGACTGGCATCGGCTTCCTTTATGGTAAGCGAGATTTGCTGCGAGCAATGCCTCCCTTCATGGGCGGTGGCGAAATGATTGCGGATGTGTTTTTAGAGCATTCTACTTATGCTGATTTGCCGCATAAGTTTGAAGCAGGAACGCCTGCGATCGCAGAAGCGATCGGACTCGGTGCTGCTGTCGATTATCTCAGCAATATTGGCATGGATAAAATTCATGCTTATGAAGCGGAATTGACAGCATATTTATTTGAACAATTGCGGCAAATTCCCGAACTCATACTTTATGGGCCACAACCTAATAGTAATGGCGAAGGTAGAGCCGCACTCGCTGCTTTTACTGCTGGTGAAGTGCATCCACATGACTTGTCTACGATTTTAGATCAAGCGGGGGTTGCTATTAGGGCTGGACATCATTGCACTCAACCTTTACACCGTTATATCAAAGCGCAATCGACTGCGAGAGCGAGTTTGTATTTCTACAATACGCGGGAAGAGATTGATGTGTTTATTGCGGCGTTGAAGGAGGCGATCGAGTTTTTCGGGGGGATTTTTGGGTAAGATGGTTGGGTGGGCTTTTGCCCACCTTGATAATTTTATTATTCGTCATAGTAGAGGTAGTAGCAAAATATGATATAATTGCTTTTAAGCATAAAAAGCAATCTATAAAAATTGAAGCATCCGGCAAAAAGGCATTATGAGTGAAAACAAAGAATTACAACAACAGGACGATAGCCCTCCTTTGAAGGAGATAAAATTTAACTATATCAAAAGCAACTTATTTCGTGTTGTTCGGGTAGATGGAATTTGGGCTGGAATTACACCAAATCTTGATATCAACGTAAACCTCTGTAGCGAGCGATATCCTATCCCACAACAAACTTTGCATAAAATAGCTCCTGATGGATCAATTGGAGAAGAAATAATAGATGAAAGGATTAGTCGTGATGGAATAGTTCGAGAGGTTGAAGTGGGAGCAGTCATGGACATTTCAACGGCTAAATCATTAATCGAATTACTACAAGAGCTAATTGAACAGGTAGAAAAGGTAACAGAAAATGAAGAGCCTGAGTAAGCTTTCTAAGATTCAAGGGATTGAGACTGCAAGGCGAAAATGTACTATTACAGAAGCAAATTTAATGGCTTCTCGACCAACTATTCCGCAAGGCGTAATCGGAATATTATCAACAAGTAATAGCACAAAAAATAAGGTCTACCTGGATCAGAAAAGTTTTAGTAGATCGGCAGCCAAACATTATATAGCCCAAACAGAGACTCCTAAGACTGGCGAAGAAGCATGGTTTCTCAAAAGCATACGAAAATTACAAAAATTAGAAAATCTGCCAGCTAACTGGGATAGTTATGGTGCTAATCCACCAAACTCAATAGCTCTCTTGTGGGGAAGAAAATCCCTCACAGTTTTATTTGAGATGAATTTCCCGCCTACTCAAATTACACCATCTGTAGAGGAAGGTATAGGAATTTGCTTTATTAGAGGTAAAAAATACGCTGATATTGAGTGTTTCAACACAGGAGAAATTTTAGCTGTGACCTCTGATGGTCAGGGTAATCCGAATGTATGGGAAGTAAATCCTAGCCGAGAAGAACTTAAAAATTCACTAGAAAGAATCCGTGTCTACCTCCAATCCTGATCGCCCAGAACGAATGTACCGCGCTGGTCGCCCAGTCGATCCAGATTTCTCACCAGAGGAAAACCTGTACTTCCGATCTAAAGAAATTCCAACAGTAGACGAGCGTGTAATCCCAACAGGAATTAGATTTCCAGATTTTTCTGTAAATCGCTCAAAGTATAGCGAACCTGAAGATGTGTTAATCCCCAGCTATGGAGAGTATGGCATTTTGACATTCAAGGTAAAAGATATTCCAGCACCAGAAACAACAAATAAAACCACATTATACGAGTGGAAAGCAGTACATGAACCTACTGATGATAACTATTCTCATTCGGAAGTTCAAACGTTTAAAAATGGAGAGTACAAAAAAAAGCTGGATATACCCACAACACTGAAAAAGCAATTTAGAATGATTCTTAGTGAGAGAATGTCTGTTATCCCTGAACAAAAAAAAGGTAATTCTGAAGATGATACTACTTCTAACTGATCGGAAGTTTGCTTACCTTACTTTCTCAGTGCGTCGTAGGTGTGGAAGGAGCGATCGACTTTTTTGGTGGGCTGTTTGGGTAATAAGTTAATTTAGAAAAAGTAAGTAGGGATTGTAAAACCTACTTACTCAGTTATCTATAATATAAAGTAACCACCGATAAGCCAACTGTTATTGCTATGAATAAACCTAATGGCCCAACTGAGAATCAACACTTTGTACCTCGATACCTTTTAAGAAATTTTACAGATGATAAAGGTAGAATATGGGAATTTTCTACCTTGTTAAAAAAGTCTAAACGGCGTAATGGAGTAAAAAATATAGGAACTGCTCATAAATTTTACGACTTTCCAGAAAAATCATCAATTCGTCCAAAAGATGACCCTCTGGCATCCAAACAAGTTTTTCATGTTTTAAATACAAAAATAGAGGCAACAGAACCTGCTTTATTAGAAAATACTTTTTTTAATAAAATTGATAACGAAGCTGCGAAAATCCTCAATAATTTCGTTCAGAAAACAAAAAAAATCACACAGAAAGAAAACAAAATGTTTCCAATTAATATTTTGAACCAAGAAGAAAAAGATGACTTGGCTGGAATATTAACCATACAGGCTTTTAGAACTAAAAAATTTAAAGATACTTTAATGGAGTTATTTCTTGATTTTAGTCAATCAAAAAATGTAAGTGTAAATTTAGTTGATAAAGATGATTCAATAATTCTAGCTAAATATGGATTATACAATAAAATTTTGTTCAATAGAATATCAGATTTATTTATAAATTATATATGGAAAATTTGTTTTAACAATAGCAATCAGCCTTTTTTCATCTCTGATAATCCAGTAGTTATGCAACCACATCTAAAATCAAGTGACTATTCCTATAAAGGAAGACTAGAACTAAATGAAGGAGCAGGAACAGAAGTAGTTTGTCCCCTTACATCCGACATTATACTAATAATGCGCGATAGGAGTTATTTTAGCGAAGATGCCAACAATGAGAATAAGCTAGTTTTATTGTCTATAGAAGAAGTTAACAATTACAATAAATTGCAAGTGTTGCAATGTGACAAAAAGTTTTTTTGCAAAGAAGATAAATTTGATTTAGCTAAAAAAATATATAATTGTTGATAGTGGGCGAACAAGAAGGAAATTACCCGGCTAAGATGTGTGTTGATAGAAAGACAGTTTTGCTAGCGGCTAAAACATTTGCCGAATTAGGACAACTTGACCCGTCACTTTCTTGGGAAGAAGATAAATCATTGGTAGTGCTTTAGTAAAGTGCGTTAGCGAAGCGGCGCGATCGCGCTTCGCCCTCTGTTCATCTGCGTCCATCTGCGGTGCATCTGCGGTGAAAAGAAAAGAGCGATCGCACTTTCCATCCGCATTCAGTTAAAATAGTCCCAACAGTACCAGACATCAAGCCATGTCAGAAGTCAGCACCCCGCAGCAGGCAGAAAAAATAATACACCATCCCCTAGAAACTGTACTTAAAGACTTAGAATACTTAGTCAAAAGTCTGGAGATGGAACTTGATGTAGCGCCAAGCGATCGCAAAGCGCATCAAGACTTATTGCATCGCATCCACCGAGTTTCTTTATCAGCACTCCAAACACCCGATGAAGCTTGGCCCTTATCAGTACCAAGTCCCAAAAAAGAGCCGCAGGAACTAACGAAGGAAGAACAAGAAATGCTGGAAAATGGAGTATTCTTAACAGAAGGTGAAATTGGCGAAGAAATTAATGTAGACGCGATAAACAAGCGGTTGAAGGAACGTGGCTACCAAATCGAATTATCTTTTTCAGAAACACCCGAAGGTTGACAGCGAAGACTTACCAGCTTTGCCAACTGAGTTACAAGAAGATTTCGCCGAAATATACAAGCCTATCTTAATGGCCGATCCTTTTCGTTGCGGTGGCTTCCCCAACCACGCCTTAGAAGGACGGTTAAAGGATTATCGTACTTTAGAAATAGACTGGATTGGTGTTTCCTATCGCCTGGTGTATTGTGTCTACGAATCTCCAGCGCCTAAACGGGTGTTTGTAGTAAGTTTTGCGGAACACAATCCAGCCTATGATAAGGCAAAAGAACGAACTGGCAGAGCAAAATAGAGGGAATGAGAAATGCGATCGCTCTTTCTTCTCTTTCTTCTTCGCGTCCTAATTCGTTAACGCGTCTTCGCGGTTCGTTAAAAAAAGACCGATCGCCTCCTCACCTCCTAAAACACTACAGGACAGCCAACCCCCTAAATGACTAAAATCAAAGCTAACCAGCGTTTTTGAGCGTTAGAGCGAGATTTAGGGTGCGATCGCGTAGCGTGCTGTAGGCATATCGCGTAGCTGACGAATGGCAGATCGACATCTATATAAATTTGCCGATGATTACCTGAGCAAAAAAAATATGAAGAAATATTACTAAAACTTAGTAGAATAGTTTTTGTCACAGGTAAGTATTTATTCTCATTGCTATGATGGCCGATCGATTTCCCTGGCTTACCGCGATTGTCCTGCTCCCACTGGTTGCTTCCTTCCTTATCCCCGTATTGCCCGATAAAAACGGCAAGAATGTGCGGTGGTATGCCCTGGGTGTAGGCATTGCGGACTTTTTCTTGATGTGCTACGCCTTTTGGAAGCATTACGATGCGAGCAGCGCTACTTTTCAACTCGCGGAAAAGTATGCCTGGGTGCCTCAGTTAGGTATATACTGGGCCGTTTCGGTCGATGGGCTATCTGTCCCGCTTGTGCTTCTGGCAGGATTAGTGACCACACTAGCGATTCTGTCGGCGTGGCAAATCGATATGAAACCCCGCCTCTTCTATTTCCTGATGCTGGTGCTGTATTCAGCACAGGTAGGGGTATTTGTCGCGCAAGACTTGATGCTGCTATTCATTGTGTGGGAACTGGAACTGGTTCCCGTCTACTTGCTTGTCTCGATTTGGGGCGGCCAAAAGCGTCGCTATGCCGCTACAAAATTCTTGATCTACACCGCAGCGACGTCCGTATTTATTTTAGTGGCAGCGCTGGCAATGGCGCTCTATGGCGGCAGTAATATCACCTTCGATATGGCGGAACTTGCCCTGAAGGATTACCCGCTAACTTTAGAACTGCTGCTTTACGCGGGATTGCTGATTTCCTTTGGTCTTAAGCTAGCTGTTTTCCCCCTACACACCTGGCTGCCTGACGCCCACGGCGAAGCATCCGCTCCCGTATCGATGATTCTGGCTGGCGTGCTGCTGAAGATGGGCGGATACGGACTAATTCGGGTGAATATGGGGCTTCTCCCGGATGCACATATTTACTTTGCACCAGTTCTGGCGATTCTGGGCGTTGTCAACATTATTTATGGGGCTTTAAATTCTTTTGCCCAGTCGAACATGAAACGCCGTCTTGCCTATTCTTCAGTTTCCCACATGGGATTCGTACTGCTGGGAATTGCATCCTTTACTGACTTGGGAATCAACGGCGCGATGCTACAAATGATTTCCCACGGTTTGATTGCAGCAGTGTTGTTCTTTCTAGCAGGGGTGACTTACGATCGCACCCACACCCTATCATTGGAAGAAATGGGCGGTATCGGTCAGGTAATGCCTAAAGTGTTTGCCTTGTTTACCATAGCGGCGATGGCATCTTTGGCACTTCCCGGTATGAGCGGCTTTGCTAGCGAAATCACGGTGTTCCTTGGTGTGACAACTAGCGATATCTACAGCTCGTCATTCCGCACCGTAACGGTTTTCCTCGCCGCAGTCGGATTGATACTCACGCCGATTTATTTACTCTCCATGCTGCGACAGATATTTTACAATTCTGGTACAGCAAGCACTTGCGACATTACACCTTCCTGCGACATTAATGATTTAGACTTGAAAAATCAGGGATCTGAGGAAGCCGTTTGTTTCGGTACAAGCTGCGTCCTCCCAAGTCAGGCAGAGTTTATAGATGCCAAACCACGGGAAATATTTATCGCTGCTTGCTTTTTGGCGCTGATTATCGGGATTGGGTTGTACCCGAAGATGGCGATGCAAGTGTACGATGTAACGACTGTGGCGGTGAATGCTCAAGTCCGCGAGTCCTATACCCAATTAGCACAAGCAAATCCCCAGATTTATGCCCACAGTGTCTTGTTTCCTCAAATCGCAGCGTCTGAAGTAGCTGCTGTTGCGGGGATTTCTAAGTAATTCGATTGACTTCTGTTGATAATTGAGCGATCGTTCTGGAAAGTGCGATCGCTTTTTGCTACTTTCACCCCCGACCCTTGACAATCACACTAAATGTGTTAACAATGTAATTACTATAACTGACCAAGCTACCTAGACATGGGCGCAACAATCAGAAGCCGAATTGTTAAAATCGGCAACTCTCAAGGCATTCGTATTCCTAAACCGCTTTTAGAGCAGAGCGGTATTCACGAAGAAGTTGAAATTGAGGTGGAAGGCGATCGGTTGATTGTTCGCCCAGCAACGCGATCGCGTCTTGGATGGAATGAAGCATTTGCAACAATGGCAGAGCGAAAAGATGATGTTCTCCTAGATGATGTAAGCACTACAAACTGGGAACGGGTTGAATGGGAATGGTAGTCCAACGTTTCAATGTTTTTCTAGTTAATCTAGATCCTACAGTAGGCAGTGAAATTCAGAAAACCCGACCCTGTGTAGTGATTTCGCCAGATGAGATGAACCACCACATCGCTACCGTCATCGTTGCACCAACGATCGCCAAGGGTCAAGCATATCCCACCCGTATAGCTTGTCAGTTTCAGGGCAAAGATGGGCAAATTGTTCTCGATCAGATCCGAACAGTAGACAAAACTCGATTGGTTAAACACCTCGGTCAAATCAGCCCCGATGAGCAAAGAGCAGTTCTCAATACCTTGGCTGAGATGTTTGCCGAGTGAATCTTCAAGTAACTTTGTCAGACACCAGTGCCAAAACCTCAAGGCACGCGATTATACCCCACCCACAAGCACCAGAAATGAGGGGTGACACCCCTCATTTCTGGTGCATAGGAATTTAAGTTAAGATTAATGGAGATTGGGCAGTAAAATTCTAAAATCAAAGATTATTGGGGTTGAGCGGCGACTGTTGGGAGTTCACATTTGTTAACACAGCGCTTACAAGCAAAATATATTAAAGCTGAACTAGAATCCCTGATTAACGATGCTTTGTTGATAGATCCTGCTTTGGCTAAACGGCTAGATGAACTCCGGCGTTGGATTAAGGACAAAAAAGTTGGCCTACTGACAAGAAAACCCTTGCTACTTGACTTTGTGAGCGAACTGATTTTAGATACTAGATTGTGGCTCAAGCTTAAACAATTACCCTCACAGGAAAAGCAGAGGTTTTTTGAAAAAGCTCAAATGACACAAGCTGAGAAATACTGGTATGAGTTTTTATTTCCTCAATGGTTTAACGAGTGCGATCCAAAACTTGACACCTGGAAAAGTAAGATGATGTCAGGTGAATATACTCAGCAAGATGTAGTATTAATCAATGCCCTGTCCGATCAAATAGAAAGTTGTGGAGGCGCTTGTTTATGGCGTTATATCATAGATTTGTCAATGGCGACTGACTTACTGACTAGCGGGAACTCGGATGAACCATTATGCGTTCAAATGACGATAAGTTCTCCTGAATGGTTGGCAAATAAAAAGGATCATTGGGAAGCGACTCTCCGTTATTGGGGTATAACCAGAGGACTGCTATTGAGCGTCAATCCAAAAAATCTGGATGATAACCTCAGTCTTTTGGCAGATGCCATTCTACAGAAAGGAGAATCTCTTCCAGAAAGCTGTTATGACCTACACATTTATTGAATAAAAGAGTGCTATGTTTGAGGTAGTGATGGGAATTGAAAACAGTATCCTTAATAAAGACGCAGTGGAAAGCGCTCTCCTCTCTCTCAAAGCTATTCGGACTTACGAACGCGACAGGCGTACTCATGGTGTTAGGCGTGTTGAACTTTACTACGAAGATATAGAGGGTGATTGGCTGGAAAAATGGGGTGAAGAAGATGAGTCTGAGTCGAAGCGACCACAGTTAACCAATTGAACGGTAAGTTCTTTTTTTTGTTCGCCGATAATAAGATTCCAATTAACCCAAAATACTTATAACCTTAGCCCGCGTTGGCGGGCTTTTATTTTTATCAGAGAATTGGGTTTAAAACCCCGTCATAAGAAGGACGGCTTTTCTGGCTAACGAAATATAGCGGTACGCGCTGGCAT
>NZ_JAIQZM010000067.1 GCF_023333595.1 Argonema galeatum A003/A1 | reverse complement strand
ATTTTTGGGAAATTTCTAGCCGGATTTTCAGGCACCTCAATTGTTGAAAACGTCGCTAGCCTCGGTGATTCAGACGCTCTCTATTACTTAGAAGGGGAAATTGTCGATGAGATATAAGCATTCCTACTGGGTACTTTTCCGGGATTCCGGTCAGCTGGGTGCAAAGCCAGAAGAAAACGAAACCCAAATTGACAGTAACCACCCTCTCAAAAAACACGAACTAGAAGCTTTGTTAGTTGAGCAGCTGTGCGCCAACAACATCCGTGTTGAATGGCTGGAGGTGTTGAAGGTAACGGAATTATGACCCAGAAAAAACTCAAACACGCTTTAGGATTGCGCTATTCAGGTGCAGTAGGTAAGCTGGCTGAGGGCATTGCCAAAGATATGCACTCAGCCCTGGATGCTGAAGTAATTCGCCAACTAGCAGGTATGGCAGAGAAGGATGCTGCTATCTCTGCCACTGGTGCAAGATTGGGTGATTGTTTGCGCCGGTGGCGTTGGCTTTCGGAAATCGCCGGGACTTTCTTTCTGTTCAATACTGCGATCGCAGTGGGAGCCTCAATCTCCCCTGGGATGCCAGCAAAAGGGAGGATTCTACTTTGCGTGGATGCGCTGGGCAGCGCATTACTCTGCAAGTTCACTTTCAAAAGTAGCAGAGAGAAGAAGGCGATCGCCTCGGTCTTGGCTCGGATGGAAGCAGCCGAATGTGGAATGCAGCTAAGTCGGATCGCCAAGGCTCCAGTGTTACTTCAACCAGTTCAACCAGCGCTGCCACCCTCAAATTTCTCAGAGCCATCGCCATCGGCAACGGTGAAAAACTTTGACACCTCCGAGGTGATCGAAGAAAGCACCGGCATTGGACTTTTAGGAAATTCTGGCAGCGGGAAAACGTGCCTTGCGAAACTCTTAGCGAGTGAGATGGGGGGACAGATTTTAGTACTAGACCCGCACGACGATCCAGAAAATACCAACTGGTCGGGGTTGCACGTGATTCGCGATTATCCAGTGATAGCAGAGCAGTTAGAACTGCTGCTAGGACTCCTAGATAACAGAGATAAAACTGCACTTTGTATTATTGCTGACGAGTGGCCCGGTGTTCGGGCGTGGTGTAAACAGCAGGGGACTGATGTAGCCGATCGCTTTCTACTGCGGTACGGATCGGAAGCCAGAAAGTTCAACAAGCTGCCCATCTTCTGTTCTCAGAGCGGGAATGTTAAGGCCCTGGGGTTAGAGGGAATGGGTGATTTCCTGGAGAATTTCAGTTTGATTCGATTGCACCGAGTCGCCGAGAAGCACGCCCGAAATTTAAGCGATCGGTCTGTTTTTGCCTGGTGCAATCAAGTAGCTTATCCCTGCTTGGTTGGCGATGAGCCTCATGTTCACCCAACTCACGGGCATCACGAGCGATTTTATAAAGGAGCGCCGCCGAGGGGCTTGAAGCCGCTGCGATCGTCACAATTAACAATACCTTTAGCAAAGTAAGAAAGCGAGAACCTTAATGACTGATATCAGAGTCAAGTTAGTGCCTTTTGATGGAACCAATGTTAGATATGTAGGCCAATTGAACGATGAAGAACAGCACGACCAAAAACCCTAAAGGAAGCGTGACAGTTGAAGCTCACCGAGGGATGTTACGGTTGCGTTTGCCCCGGCATTTATACGGCGGAGAACAAAAGCGTCTTTACCTTGGACTCCCTGACACTGCCATCAACAGAGAAGCCGCTTCGGTTAAAGCCAGGATTATAGAAGCAGACATTGCATTTGACAAATTCGATATTAGCCTCCAGCGTTACCGATCGCCAGTCGCAGCCGTCAACACCGCTCCTCTGCTGGGGAAATTATGGGAGCAATATGAAATTCACAAGTCTCGCACCCTAGCCGCAAGCACAATGGACAGGGAGTTTAAGCGAGTAGCCCGACATATCGCTAAGCTTCCTAGTCAACGACTAAAAGACGCCCGATTAATCAGGAAGTATTTAATCGAAAATTTATCAGCGGCATCTGCTAAAAGAATCTTGATGTACTTGTCGGCCTGTTGTGAATGGGCTGTTCAAGAAGAACTGATGACCGCCAACCCATTTGAAGGAATGCCACGGGTTAAGGGCGGCAAAAAAACCGCCAGCATAAACCCATTTACGAAAGTAGAGCGCGACCAAATTATTACGGCATTCGAGGCAGACAGGTATTATGCTCACTACGCGCCCTTCGTAAAATTTCTCTTTTTAACTGGTGCCCGGACAAGCGAGGCGATCGGTCTCCAATGGAAGCACATTTCCCCCGACCTCAGCGTTATCACTTTTTCGGAGGCACTAGTTGACAAGAAACGGAAGGGGACAAAAACGGGTAAAATTCGCAGATTCCCGATAAACGGCAAACTGAAATCTTTGTTAATGGAATGCCTGCCAGCCAACCCAATGCCGGAAAACTTGGTTTTTGAATCCCCTACCGGCATAGCGATCGACGGCCATAATTTTCTTAACAAAGCTTGGAAAACAATTTTGGGTAGTTTGCCGATCGCCTACCGGAAACAGTACAATACCCGGCACACCTTCATTACTTTGTGTTTAGAGGCGAATATTCCTGTTACCCAAGTGGCTGAGTGGGTTGGGAACAGTTCGCAGGTTATCTGGCAGTCCTATGCGGGACTCGTTAAAGTGTGTGATGTGCCAGATTTATAATCTGCACCTCAATTGCACCTCAATTGCACCTCAATTGCACCTCAATGCACCTCAAAACCAAAACCTACGATCGGGCAGCGCCCCAAACCAAAATCCCTGAAATCCAGTTATTATAAGGATTCCAGGGATTTATTTTGATGGGCGACCGGGGGCTCGAACCCCGAACCACCAGATTAAGAGTCTGCTGCTCTACCATTGAGCTAGTCGCCCGTCGAATTGCTATCTTAGCAAATTTAATTGTATTTGTGTAGCGATCGCATAAAATTTTTCACACCAATGAACTGACAGGCTGATGTTTTGGCAATGAGAAAGTCCCGAAACCCTTGTCCCGACTAGGTAAAAACTTGCAATCCTTCATAATTTGGTAGAGGTTGACATCTTTCTCTAGAAGGCAGGCGTGACCGCTTTCCGGTAGCACCACCGTTTGAGCGTTAGGTAGGCTGTTTGCTAGGCGTTCGGCTTCAGTCACAGACGGCAGGAGACGATCGGAAGCACCAGCAACAATCAGCACGGGTTGGGTGATGCGATTTAACTCGATATCCTCAACGTTAAACTCTCTGAGCAAAGACAGTCGCCAAACAGCGGTTTTCTGGGGTACCATCTGCACAGCTTCCATCAGGGCTTGGCGATCGCTTGGTGCAATCCGTCCCAAAGCCGCCAAAACCGGCAAACCCACCATCGAGCCGAACTGATAAAAGTACTCTGGCACAATTTGAGTCAGCGGGATGCCAAAATACATCCAAGGACGACGACTGATGGAAGAAGCCGGATTGACTAAAATCAGCCGCTCAAAAAGTTTAGTAGCTCGCAGCGCCACTTCGATCGCCAAACAACCACCAAACGACTCGCCGCACAAATAAACCGATCGCTTGGGGTCTTGCTTTATTTCTGCTTCTATCAGCCCTACAACCTTGTCCGTCAGAACATCCCAGCTAGTCAGATCGTCGGCTGGTATCGCCAAACAGCGGATATCAAACCCTGCTTCTAAACCAGCAGTTTGCGATCGCAATAGCTTACCCGTACCATCCATTCCAGGCAGAAACACAAACAGCGGACACTCTGGCTTAATTTGTTTCGGAGTCAAGAAACAAGGATGACTTTTTATCTGTGGCATCGTTAAACAACTAATTCAACCTGAATAACATCCCTGACGGAGCAGTTCGGCAATTTCAGTCTGACAGTACTGCGTGATTTCAGCAACGACTGCTTTTGCCTGTTTCCCATGATAGTATTCCCGCTGGGAGGCACTTATCCAACAAGGACGACCGATCGAAACATTCACCCGGCGATATACTACCAGCGGATGCCAGCCCGATCGATCGAACAACGGCTCTGATGGGTCAAATAAGCTCAGCAGCTTCAGCGGGACTGCTGAGTTGACGCTCTCCTCAACAGAAGCGATCGCCACCGGCAAAACCACCAAATCCGGCACCGTCGCCCGCAACGCCAGATGAGCAAATCCCCTTTGAAACTTCCCCATTTTCTCAGGCTCGCTAAATTCCACCATCGGTTGCGCTCCTTCTGGAAACACCCCCACCACCTGCTGCGCCTGCAATAGCCGTATCGCCTGATGGAAAAAATGCTGTTGCCGATGTTCTGGTTCCTCCAACGGGAAGCACCCTAACCTTGTCACAATCTCCCGCATCACCGGCACTTGGCCCATGTAATGATGGCAAGCAAAACGAATTGTACGTCCTACAGACGCCATCAGCAGCGGTGCATCCATAAAGCTGCGATGATTGCTCACCAATAGCACCGGCCCACATTGAGGGATGCGATCCTCATGATGCAGAAACAGCCGCGTGCCGGTGGCAGCCAGAAACGAGTGAGAAATCAGCCGTGGACTATCAGAATACATGGGTTAGTGACATTAATGGCAATAGGGAACACATTCCTCTTAAATAATTGTTAACTTTATTGTAGTAGCTGCGACAAATATCCCAGGGTAGAGACACCTCAACCTTGGATTTTAGAAATAGTTTTTATGTTCGATTAGGGCTAGAAGGTGAATCTTAACCCTATTATTACAGCAGTAAGTTTTTTTTATAGGGCTTATAAAAAAAACAAATTAAATGAGTTATTGAAGTCTCTCATGTATGATTAGAAACAGTTTTAGAATATTACTTTGCTTCTTCCCATGAATTCTATCGATAAAAATAAAAACACTTTTGCTCTTACAACACCGCTGTACTACGTAAACGACTTACCTCATATTGGTAGCGCTTATACAACGATCGCAGCGGATGTAATAGCCCGATTTGAAAGAATGCGCGGCAAATCCGTCCTCTTAATCACCGGAACTGACGAACACGGGCAGAAAATTGAGCGCACCGCAGAAGCTCGCGGGCTAGAGCCTCAAGCACACTGCGACGAAATTGCCGCCGGATTTCAGGCACTTTGGCAACAACTCGACATCCAGTACGACAGGTTTATCCGCACCACCGCTAAAAACCACGAAGCTATTGTCAAAGAATTTTTCCAGCGCGTGTGGGAATCTGGCGACATCTACCTAAGCCAGCAAAAAGGCTGGTACTGCGTCTCCTGCGAAGAATTTAAAGAAGAACGCGAACTTCTAGAAAAACGCCGCTGCTCCTTGCACCCAAACAAAGAAGTAGAGTGGAGAGACGAGCAAAACTACTTCTTTCGTCTCTCCAAATACCAAAGCCAGCTAGAAGAACTTTATCAAACAAGACCCGATTTTATTGGGCCCTCAAGCCGCCGCAACGAAGTACTTAGTTTCGTCAGTCAAGGACTCCAGGACTTCTCCATTTCGCGGGTAAACGTGGACTGGGGCTTCCCGATGCCAATTGACCCCAGTCATACCATCTACGTATGGTTTGACGCCCTACTAGGCTACGTTACAGCCCTGCTCGATCCGGATACCGAACCAACCTTGGAGAATGCTTTATCCAAATGGTGGCCGATTAACTTGCACCTAATTGGCAAAGATATCTTACGCTTTCATGCCGTTTACTGGCCTGCTATGCTGATGTCCGCTGGTGTGCCAATACCAGACAGGGTGTTTGGACATGGCTTCTTAACCATGAACGGACAGAAAATGAGCAAAAGTCTTGGCAACATCATCGATCCCGTGGCGTTAGTCAACCGCTACGGCGCAGATGCAGTTCGCTACTACTTCATGAAAGAAATTGAATTTGGCCGAGATGGGGATTTTAACGAAAAAGAGCGGTTTATTCCCATACTCAATGCTGACCTGGCCAACGATTTGGGCAACTTGCTCAATCGAACGCTGAGTATGGCGCGTAGGTACTGCGGCGACAAAGTGCCTCCTATCAGTGGCAAAGACATTCCCCCAGATAATCCCCTGAAAGCCATTGGCAGCGACTTGGGATCGCGAGTCGCTCAAGCTTACGAAAACCTCGCTTTTAGCAACGCCACGGAAGCCGTTCTCACCTTGATTCGCAGCGGCAACAAATACATTGACGAGCAAGCGCCTTGGAAGTTGTACAAGCAGGGAAACCAGCAGGCAGTCGAGCAAGTGCTTTACGCTGTTTTAGAATCGGTGCGTCTGGCCGCCTATCTCCTCTCGCCCATTATCCCTAATATCAGCAATGACATTTACCAGCAATTAGGTTTTGATACGAACTTTAATGACAAAACACAAACTAATGTTTCAGCAGCTTTCATTATCCATGCTAATTGGGGAATTCTACCTAATAGCCAGACTTTAGGCGAACCCCGCCCGGTGTTTGGGCGACTAGAACTGCCGGAAACGGGTTCGGCTTAGAAAAGATCGAGCTATTGGAGATGCTATAAATCTGAAAAGATAGCATCAATTGATTGATTAAATAAAAAAAGAGGCATAACAATCATGTTCAATAATTTGGAAAGAGATTCAGTATTCACGCCAGAGCAAGTTCTAGAAAATCGCGGTCGCGTAGCGATTTTTATTGATGGCTCGAATTTGTTTTATGCTGCATTGCAACTGGGAATGGAAATAGACTACACCAAGTTGCTGTGCCGATTAACGGCTGGCTCTCGACTGCTGCGTTCTTTCTTCTATACTGGGGTCGATCGAACCAACGAAAAGCAGCAGGGTTTTCTCTTGTGGATGCGCCGCAACGGTTACCGAGTGATTGCCAAAGACCTCGTACAACTGCCGGATGGTTCCAAAAAGGCTAACCTAGACGTGGAAATAGCCGTAGACATGATGGCTTTGGTAGGCTCTTACGACACCGCTGTTTTGGTCAGCGGCGATGGGGATCTTGCTTACGCAGTGGATTCAGTCAGTTATCGCGGCGTTCGCGTGGAAGTAGTGAGTCTGCGCTCCATGACGAGCGATAGTTTGATCAATGTAGCAGACCGTTACATTGACTTGGAAAATATTAAGGAAGATATCCAAAAAACTCCTCGTCAGGGTTATACCTATCGTCCGTTTTCTGCCATTGGTTTGATGGAAGATCACAAGGATAACGACTAAAAATTGCTTCTAGGTGTAGGGGCAATTCATAAATTGCCCCTACATCTAGGGTAAAAATATCGGAAAAAGAGGGGCAGCTTTGAGGATAATTCATCTGGGCAAAATAGTCCCGCTAAACCTGGTTTTGTTACTGCTACTGTTGGGCGTAGAAGCTTGCCGTGGCGATGGCCGCACAGCGAAAAAACTGGCTCAAGATAGTCAATTGGCTCAAGATAGTGCGACGGGAAAAAGCCTTGCTGGCGGTTTTAGCTTCAATGCTGTTAGTCTGGATCAAACTGATGAGCAAGGAAATCCTATATGGAAAATTAAGGCGAAGCAAGCTGTATATAGCAATAACAATAAGATTGCAGAAATCGAAACTCCGATTGGTGACTTGTTCCAAGATGGAAAGTTGCTTTATCACATTACCGGACAGCAGGGAGAGGTGCATGAGGATGGCCAGAAAGTTTTTCTCAAAGGCAACATTGTCGCCACCGATATTCAGAATGGAGTGGTGTTGCGCGGTAATGAATTGGAATGGCGTCCCCAAGAAGATATTTTGATTGTCCGCAATCAATTGACTGGCACCCACAAACAAGTCGATGTAACAGCACAAGAAGCGCGAGCATTTAGTCGGGCAAAGCGAATAGAATTAATCGGTAAAGTGGTGGCTATTTCCAAACAACCAATCTTGCAAATGAGGACGGAGCATTTGATTTGGGAGATGGAAAAGGAAAAAATGTTTAGCGATCGGCCCGTCCAAATTGACCGATACGTTGGTACTGCGATCGCAGATCGTGGCGTAGGCGATACAGGAGAAGTTGACCTCAAAACTAAAATAGCGACACTGAGAAAAAATGGTCAATTGAATGTGTTAGATCCACCCCTCCAGATTTCTAGCGATTTAGTAGTTTGGAATGTTGAAGCCAAAACAGTAGTTTCGGATAACCCTGTGCGAATTTTTCATCGCGTACAGCAAGTAACCATGACTGCTAATAAAGGTCGAGTCGATTTGGAACCTAAAATCGCTTATTTGAACGGCAATGTTTACGGTGTGGGAAAGCGCCCGCCATCTCAAATGCGGACCGATCGAATGACGTGGTTTCTTCCTACCGAGTCATTTGAGGCTGTAGGCAATGTGTTCTACAAACAGGTTGACCCGCCCTTGACTTTAACCGGCCCCAAAGCCGTTGGGCAACTAAAAGATCAAACAATTGTGATTAGCGGTGGTAGTGACGGCGGTAGAGTCTACACAGAAATAATTCCGTGAAGGATTGTGGGAAACTAAGGAATGTTTGAGAAGTATCAGACGATCCCCCCTAGCCCCCCTTAAAAAGGGTGGGACAAGAGAGCTTCTAAAGTCCCCTTTTTAAAGGGGGATTTAGGGGAATCTCCAAAGGGGTGGTGTATCGCAAGCAACTTTTAAAACATCCTATAAGGAATGTTTAAAATTAGCATAACTTTTGATGCAAAATGAACATCACCGAGTACATCGAATCTAAACGAAATGCCAAAAAGAAAATCCCCTCGGAGATTCGGGAACGATGGAACAATCGCATCCTAAAGAGGGAATTGCAGGCGATGGGCGAGGCTGGAGCAATTCAATATCTTGCAGATTATGGCAGGGGTATTGCTGTGCCGAAAATAGTGAATTTGGCACTATGTGCTGAATCAGAAGGTTATCCTCTCATGGCACAGGGTTTTTGGAAGAAAGCGTTTGAGATGGAAACAGGAAATCAGGCCCCCCTAGCCCCCCAAATATGGGGGGAACAGGAAGCTCAACACCCCCCAGATTCGGGGGCTTTAAAGGCAATTCCTGACCCTACAAGCAGCAGAAGTAAGACAGTCGTTAATACACTTGTTGTCGCAGAATTACCCCCTCATTTGCAACCGGGGCGCATTGTTACTATGCAACCAGTAGATGCACCGTTCGATCGCACCTACTACATTAACGATCCGCGCTACTGGGGTCAGCCCAAAAGGGATGGGAATAGAGTAGTCTTAGTTGCTACATCCGATCGCATTTACTATCAGTCGCGCTCCACAAATATGAGGGAACAGCCCTCAATTGAGATTAATCAAACATTACTTGATGTTGCTAACAAAAAAGGAACGTTTATTTTAGATGGGGAACTGTACTATCGATCGGTAACTGGAAGCGAACACCGCACTGGCGCTCAAGCTGCTACTGTTAACATCAATCAGGGAGCAGCAACTACTCAACCAACGCCAGTGTACGCCATTTTCAAAGCTTTGCTATTTGAGGGACGGGATCTGACTGTGATGAGTGAAGCAGAACGGATTGAAGCAGCAGAACGACTAAGGGAGTACTTACCAGCGATTGAAGCATTTGAAATCGTCCCTACTGCGCGTACTTTTGAAGAGAAAACATTGCTAGCTCAAACGCAGGAGTCTTTGGAACGAGAAGGAGAAGTTTGGATACAACATGATTGTACTTATGTTGGTGGCAAAGATACCCGCACATTTCCAATGGTACGGACAAAGTATTGCTTGGAATTAGACTTGGCGATCACTGAATTAACTCTCACAAAAGTTGTCGGACGACCTTTCAGCGCCATAATGGTAGCTCAAGATATTGAAGGTAAATTAGTAACGATGGGGTCGGTAGGAACGGGATTTTCTCAAGAAGATATGCAAGAAATCGCCCGTCGTCATGCCGCCAATCCGGGAAAAGTGAAGATTGTAGTGCGATCGCAAGGATTAACCGAAAACGGAAAATTGTGGCATGGGCGATTTGTGGGATTCTGTGAGGAGAGCGGACGCTAATTGAAAAGAGTTTCTCAACTCAAAAATCATACTAATAATATCGGTTCCTTACGCATCGGTTGCCTAACAATTCGCATTTTCATATCTGCGTTCATCTGCGTTCATCCCTCTTCATCTGCGGTTAAAATTTAACCAACGATAGCAACAGACAATTTCTGGATATCGCTCATATACTACAGAGGCAACCGTGACTTTTGACTTTTGACTTCCGCGTAGCGGGACTAGCCTCCAAAAAGGATTTGATTGCGAACAGTAGCTCCCAAACGACTAGCATCGCCATAGCTAGCGGGACTGGGGAGAACGACTGTTGGTGGAATTGATGCTGCGCCCCACTGCTGCAACAAAATTTGCAGAAATCGATCTTGTCCGACGCGAAGACTTGGGACATCGTTGCCTCGGTTGATGATAGCAAACCAAACCAGACCGCGATCGCGCGTGGGAATCACTCCCGCCAGCGCACTCACATCGCGTAGGGTACCCGTTTTTACAACCGCAGCAGATGGAATGTGCCGGTGTACCAACGTACCAAGACGATCGCGACCGGAAACTGGAAATAAGTCGCCAATAGTTAATCCTAGAGGTTGCAACTTGTGTTGAATCGCCTGTAACATAGCGCAGACAGCTCTTGGGGAAATGCGATTGTCCACTCCCAACCCAGACCCATTCACCAGATGAATTTCCGACTGAGGAACCTCAGCTGCCTCAGCAGCAAGCGATCGCACAACTTGAGATCCTCCCACAGAAGTAGCCAACATCTCAGCCATTTCATTGTTGCTGTAAATGTTCATGTACTTTAAGATTTGAGCCAAAGTGAGAGAGCGGTGACGCAATAATAAGATTTGTTGAGAACTGTCACGTTGCCCTGGGGAAGTTTTGCCAGAAAGCAATTTCACACCACCTGCGATCGCTATTTGGGGTTTTGGCGTACCCTTGGGCATCGACAAATAATATCGGAAGCTAGTATCCTTCGACCAAGTGGGGGCGTTCAATGTTTGTTTGAGCATCTGACCCGCCAGAGCTGGATTAGAGTTGTAATTCATATAAAAATTGCCCTTAATCACCAAATTGCCAGTAACGCGCTTGATACCCAGACGGCCCAGCGCGTTGCCCACTGCGATCGCCTCCTCCCAAACGAATAACGGATCGCCACTGGCGGTGACCACCAAATCACCCTGCAACACACCATTTTTTATCGGCCCTGTGGTGCTAAAAAGCGTCTCAAACTGGTGTGAAGGAGTCCAGGTAGAAAGTGATGCTAAAGATGTAGCAATCTTCGTCAAAGAGGCAGCTGGCAGCGGCACAGTACCCTGGTTACTGGACAGCAGCGCTGGCCCCGACTGAATCCACACCCCCTGAACATTCGTCACCGAACCTTTTTTAGACAGTTCCTTCAGATATTGCTCCAACGTAGTTGCCGTTTCCGGTTCAGGAACAGCTGGCAGCACAAATGCGGACGTACCGGGCGATGTCAGTGCCTCAAAGGCATCCTGCTCGGAGCGGCGCATTCCAGCCATATTCAGCCATACAGACATTAACCCAGTGCTAAATAATTCCAGCATTTTTGTCTCTCATCTACATTCGATCGGGAACTGGGGACTGGGAAATTGGAAATTTTAGATTTTAGATTTCATATTTTATTTAAATTTGCAATTTTCCCAATCACCGATCGCAATCCCAGTGAGTAATAATATCCATTCTTTGCGCCTCAAAACCCGGTTTAGTACATGAATCGCAGTACAAGATACGACTCGCACGACACGGATAGGCACGGATGTACCGATAGAAGAATCTGTGTTTCTCTGCCCGGTTGTCTTTCCCTCTTCCCTCTTTCCTCTTCCCTAGCCCCTAGCCCCTAGCCCCTAGCCCCTCTTCTCTCTGCCCCTCTGCCAATTGTGGAAATACCTAAGTCGCGTTTTTAGAAGGTGGTAGAATTTTTGAGGTTTCTATCACATTGATCAATGGGATCGACTCGCGCACGGATTGCAATTGACGCGATGGGTGGGGATCACGCTCCCGCCGAAATCATCGCTGGGGCACTCAGGGCAAGGGAAGAATTGGGCGTGGAAGTGTTGCTGGTGGGGGATAAGCCTCAAATTGAAGCTATTCTGGGGCAACACACAAATTCTTTTCCTCTAGAAATTGTGCCTGCTGAAGGCACAATTGAAATGCACGAGGAGCCCTTAAGTGGTTTAAAACGTAAGCCCAAAGCTTCTATCAACGTCGCTATGGATTTGGTGAAGCAAAAACGGGCTGATGCAGTGGTTTCAGCCGGACACTCCGGGGCGGCAATGGCAGCTGCGCTGCTGCGCTTGGGGAGACTGCGGGGGATCGATCGCCCAGCAATTGGCGCGGTTTTTCCGACGATGCTCGCTGGCAAGTGGGTGCTGCTGCTGGATGTTGGCGCAAATGTGGACTGCCGTCCCAAGTTTTTGGAGCAGTTTGCCGTCATGGGGGCGATTTACAGCCAGTACGTGCTGGGAGTGCCGGAGCCGAAAGTGGGATTACTCAATATCGGCGAGGAACCTTCCAAAGGTAACGACTTGGCAGTCCGCACTCACCAGATGCTGCAAGATAATGGGAAAATTTCTTTCATCGGCAATGCAGAAGGCCGGGATGTCCTCTCAGGTCGCTATGATGTCATCGTTTGCGATGGCTTTGTGGGCAATGTCTTGTTGAAATTTGCCGAAGCTGTGGGTGAGATAGTGCTGCAAATCCTCAAGGAGGAGTTGCCTCAAGGACTGCAGGGACAGTTGGGCACGGCTTTGCTCAAACCAAACCTGAAGCGGATTAAGCAGCGTATAGACCACGCCGAACACGGAGGGGGTTTGCTTTTGGGCGTTGCCGGAGTCTGCATTATCAGCCACGGCAGTTCTCAAGCTCCTTCGATTTTTAATGCGATTCGCTTGGCTAAAGAAGCGATCGATAACCAGGTACTGGAACGGATTGGGTCCAGTTATCATAAAACCGCTGCACCGGCGGCTGAGGTCGAGTAATGTTGCAAGAATCAGGGTTAGGTATTGCTATTACGGGCAGCGGTGCGGCGACACCGACGCCTTACCTCGATAATCAGGGACTCGCTCAACTGGTGGAAACATCGGATGAGTGGATCGCTACACGAACTGGGATTCGTCAGCGGCATCTGGCGGGGGCATCTGACTCTCTGAGCGGACTTGCTACCGCCGCTGCTAAAGAAGCGATCGCAATGGCTGGCATAGCTGCGGAGGATTTGGATCTGATTATTCTCGCCACTTCCACCGCAGATGACCTTTTTGGCAGCGCCAGTCAAATTGGGGCCCAACTGGGAGCAAGGCAAGCAGTGGCATTTGACCTCACTGCTGCTTGCTCTGGTTTCGTTTTTGGCATGGTGACGGCGGCGCAGTTCATCCGCACTGGCGTCTACCGCAATGTTTTGCTGATCGGTGCCGATATTCTCTCTCGCTGGGTAGATTGGTCCGATCGCCGTACCTGCATACTATTCGGTGATGGCGCTGGGGCTGTGGTTATGCAGGCTTCGGAATGCGATCGCTTTCTGGGATTTGAAATCAGGAGCGATGGCACCCAAAATAACTGCCTCAATTTGAACTATCAGGGTTCGCCCAAAGAACTGATTGACGGAGTTGCGATCGGCCAAGGCGGTTATCAGCCCATCACTATGAACGGCCAAGAAGTCTATCGCTTTGCCGTTAAAAAAGTCCCAGAAGTCATTCAAAAAGCTTTATTTCGGGCAAATATCACCGTTGACCAAGTAGACTGGCTCCTCTTACATCAAGCTAATCAACGCATTCTGGATGCTGTAGCCGATCGCCTGCATATTCCCGCCGAGAAAGTGATTAGCAATCTCGCGAATTATGGCAATACCTCTGCCGCTTCTATTCCCATAGCTCTAGATGAAGCCGTTCGTCAAGGCAAAATTAAACCCGGTGATACGATCGCCGCCGCCGGTTTTGGCGCTGGTTTAACTTGGGGTGCAGCTATCTTCCAGTGGGGTAGCTAAGTTATTCGGGATAGGATAGCCTTATGTTCGGATATCCAAGGAGAATTGCGATGTCTTTAACTGTCCGGGATTTGGAAAAATTCCAAGCGCAACTTTCATCAGAGTATGACGACTATCAAATAGAGTTGCAAGAGGGAAACATTGTTATCATGGGGCCATCAGATATCGTATCTAGTGAGATTGGTATTCGTTTGAGCGCTTTTTTGTTTGCTTGGATTGAACCAAGAAAACTAGGCCGAGTATTTGATTCCAGCGGTGGTTTTATCCTCTCAAATCAAGACTTACGCGCTCCAGATATCTCCTTCGTTTGTGCCGAAAGATTGCGCCAAAGTCCTCGTGCTTTTGGTGAGTTAGTTCCTGACTTGGTTGTAGAGATTAAATCCCGGACAGATAGAGTCAAAAAAATTAGAGAAAAAATTCAAATGTTTCTGGAACTAGGCGCGAGAATAGGAATACTAATTGACCCAGATAAGCTGACAGTAACTCTCTATCGTTCTGGGAGCGAACCAACAGTATTTAATAATGAAGATATCCTCACTATTCCAGAATTATTTCCCGGTTGGGAATTAGCCATTTCTGAATTATGGCCTCCTGTATTTGATTAAATTGGAAAAATAAACAGAATGGGAACTTGTGGAGCAGGTAATTTTCAGAATGATGGTGCTATGGATTATGTCTACGATTCGGATATCCAAGGAGAATTACGATGTCTTTAACTGTCCGGGATTTGGAAAAATTCCAAGCGCAACTTTCACCAGAATATGAAGATTATCAAATAGAGTTGCAAGAGGGAAACATTGTTATCATGGGGCCATCAGATATCGTATCTAGCGAAATTGGGATACGCTTTGGCTGGTTATTGATGAATTGGGTTGTTCCCCATAATCTGGGGCGAGTATTTGATTCCAGCGGTGGTTTTATTCTGTCAAATAAAGACTTACGCGCTCCAGATATCTCCTTCGTTTGTGCTGAAAGATTGCGGCAAAGTCCTCGTGCTTTTGGTGAGCTAGTTCCTGACTTGGTTGTAGAGATTAAATCCCGGACAGATAGAGTCAAAAAAATTAGAGAAAAAATTCAAATGTTTCTGGAACTAGGCGCGAGAATAGGAATACTGATTGACCCAGATAAGCTGACAGTTACTGTCTATCGAGCGAGTGGCGAACCAACAGTATTTAATAATGAAGATATCCTCACTATTCCAGAATTATTTCCCGGTTGGGAATTAGCCATTTCTGAATTATGGCCTCCTGTATTTGATTAAATTGGAAAAATAAACAGAATGGGAACTTGTGGAGCAGGTAATTTTCAGAATGATGGTGCTATGGATTATGTCTACGATTCGGATATCCAAGGAGAATTGCGATGTCTTTAACCATCCAGGATTTGGAAAAATTCCAAGCGCAACTTTCACCAGAATATGAAGACTATCAAATAGAGTTGCAAGAGGGAAACATTGTTATCATGGGGCCATCAGATATCGTATCAAGCGAGATTACCGCTCGGTTGATTTCCTTTTTGTTCGCCTGGATTGAACCAAGAAAATTAGGGAGAGTATTTGATTCCAGCGGTGGTTTTATCCTCTCAAATCAAGACTTACGCGCTCCAGATATCTCCTTCGTTTGTGCTGAAAGATTGCGGCAAAGTCCTCGTGCTTTTGGTGAGCTAGTTCCTGACTTGGTTGTAGAGATTAAATCCCGGACAGATAGAGTCAAAAAAATTAGAGAAAAAATTCAAATGTTTCTGGAACTAGGCGCGAGAATAGGAATACT
>NZ_JAIQZM010000066.1 GCF_023333595.1 Argonema galeatum A003/A1 | reverse complement strand
ACATTGTAGAGACGTTTCATGAAACGTCTCTACAGCCTAGAGACATAAAGGGGGTAATCGTTGCGGATTTGGTATGAAAACGGCTATATCTTAAACCGCAGCCGCTACCTTATCGACAGGTTTAACTTGGCCGAGCAGTCCGTACAATTCCTCACCCTCGATCACCTCTGTTTCCAAGAGTTTGATGGAGATTGTTTCCAGCAAATCTCGGTTAAGTTTAAGGATATCCAAGGCTTGCTGATGGGCAGTGTCTACAATTTCCTTCACTTCGCGATCGATCGCTTGGGCCGTCTCATCGCTCACCATGCGGCGCGAGTTGGGCATACCACCATCACCCAGGAACGACTGCTGACCTTTTTCGTAAGCCAAAGGCCCCAAAATCTTGCTCATCCCGTAGGTCATGACCATCCGTTCTGCCAAGTCGGTTGCCCGCTGTAAGTCGTTGGATGCACCAGTTGTGATGCTGCCAAACACAATTTCTTCTGACGAACGTCCGCCCAATAGGGTGGCAATTTCACCTCGAATTTCGCCTTCATCCATTAAGAAACGGTCTTCGGTTGGCAGTTTCAACGTATAACCCAAAGCTGCCATACCGCGAGGTATGATGGAAATCTTTTCGACTTTACCACTACCCGGCATCAAGTAGCCAACCAGGGCGTGACCGACTTCGTGGTAGGCGACAATCTTTTTCTCTTTTTCGTTGAGGACGCGGCTTTTCTTTTCCAAACCGGCCACTACGCGCTCGATCGCTTCTGCCAGGTCTGCTTGCGCCACAGCTTCGCGTCGGTTGCGAGCTGCCAGCAAAGCGCCTTCATTGATTAAGTTTGCCAAATCTGCACCGGCAAAGCCAGGAGTACGAGTGGCGATCGCTTTCAAGTTTACATCCGGCCCCAGCTTGACTTTTTGCGCGTGAATCTTGAGAATCGCCTCGCGACCCGCTAAATCTGGACGGTCTACCAATACTTGTCGGTCAAAACGCCCAGGACGTAACAGCGCTGGGTCTAAACTTTCGGGGCGGTTAGTTGCAGCAAGCACAATCACAGTCGTATTTCCGGCTGCAAAACCATCCATCTCAGTCAGCAACTGGTTGAGAGTTTGTTCGCGTTCGTCGTTACCGCCGTAGAAACCACCGCTGCTACGAGACTTGCCGATCGCATCCAGCTCGTCAATAAAGATAATACAGGGCGCTTGTTTCTTTGCCTGCTCAAACAAATCGCGCACCCTTGCCGAACCGACGCCGACAAACAGTTCCACAAACTCAGATCCGGAGATGCTAAAGAAAGGCACACCTGCTTCTCCAGCCACAGCTTTAGCTAGGAGAGTCTTCCCAGTACCCGGTGGCCCTATCAGCAGCACGCCCTTGGGGATACGCGCCCCAAGTTGGGTGAAACGGCCTGGAGTCTTGAGGAAATCGACAATTTCGACTAATTCGGTCTTGGCTTCTTCCACCCCAGCTACATCAGCAAAAGTGATTTTGGCTGACTCGCCTTCTACATAAACCTTAGCTTTGCTCTTCCCAATTGAGAGCGCCCCTTGAGGGCCACCGCCACCGCGATTGACGAAAAACTGCCAGATGGCAATAAAGATCAGCGGCGGTATCACCCAACCTAGCAGACTGGTAAACCAGCCATTCTTCGGTGGAGGTGGAGCGGCAAACTCAACTCCTTTTTGCTCTAGAAGTTTGGGCAACTCTAGATCGAAAATGGGTGTGGTAGAAAGCACTTGCCCTAGCTGACTATCCTGGCCTTTGAGCTGGTAACGAATCTCGTTTTGACCAAGCAAGGCCCGCTCCACTTCTTGCTCTTCCACCTGGTGGATAAACAAGCTGTAAGGTACTCTAGGAGTCCGAGGGCCAAATAAACCGGGCAAAAACAAGTTCGCCAGCAGGAACAAGCCCGACAGCAATAACAGAATATTGCCAATCTGGCGAAAACGAGGGGTTTGAGGCTGGTCTTTGATAGCCATTGATCTGAATTCTCCTTAAATTTAAGCCGTTTTCTGCCTTAATTTGAGTATCGAGGCACTCAAATCAAAGTAAGACGACTCAGGTTGGGGGTTTTTCGCCTCCAACTCATCAAAAACTCTGTCTAACTGTTACAAGCTTAACATTTTGTTACCTCTGATGCGATCGAGTCATTGGTCATTGGTCAGTGGTCAGTGGTCATTGGTCAGTGGTCATTGGTCATTGGTCAGTGGTCATTGGTCATTAGTCATTCTCCCCCACTCTCCCAGTCTCCCACTCCCCTTTTTGACTTTTGAATGAGTGACTTTTCTAGCCCCCACTCCCTGCGATCCGGAGCAGGAGTGTGGCGTATTGTAAGAAAACATTTAGTTTGCGATCGTCAGTCAATAAAACGACTTGCTGAGTTCGGCTATGAACACCCGCGAAAAAATTTTTAGAGCGATAGTACAACAACCAGGACTGACTACACGCGAAATAATGGCTATCGCGCAACTTTCGCGCACAAACACACGCGAGCATCTGCAAAAGCTGGAAAGCTTGAGCTTGATCTATTCCCAACTGGATGCGAACAATCCTAACAAACATCGTTACTACCCAGTTGGTGGCTCAGAGGAAACTAAAATTTAAAAGCAGAGTGGCTCTTAACGCACCCTACAGATACTGCACTAACCTTAGATCAAAACTGCCGAGGCTTGCTTTTGCCTAGCGAATTTCTGTAGACGCCGGATACGACCCACCTAGAACCGGCAGGCCGCTGAGCAGTCCCAGCAGAGCCGCCGTTTTGATTTTGTTTCCCAGCATAGTGTAAAATATGCGGTTGTTGAAAATTTTATTCACATTGCTTTCAAGATCCCAAATTTCAGAGGGTTGTACTCTCTATCCCGTCAAGTAAACTTGCCTCTTCCCACTGGCATACAAAACTTGAAAAAAAGTTCTTTTGTTTTAAGCAAAAATCTAATAAGAGCAGTAATTATGGTGAAAATATTTAGTATAATTATCTTATCAACAACCCAGTAACCTGCTAATTTATATACACTTGACCGCATAGGAGTTAGAGGATGCCACAATATTCCTTAGCTGAAGATCCATCGATTATACTCGACATTCCAGGAAGAAACGATACTAGGAAAAATCGTGAGGCTGCTATCGAAAAATTAGTCGAACTCATGGATTCAGGAGAAGTAGAGATCGATTTAAAAGATGGATTCGGCCCAGACGAATTAATTCTGATTAAAACTCCTTCAAAGCAAGGTTCTTCAAATCAACAGGAGAGAACAACAGAAGAGACTGACACCATTACACAGGCTGTACAAGTTTTGACGCAATTTGCAACCCTCCGCCAGAAAGTAGAAGAGTTACGCCCTACTGCACAAGAAGCTCGCACCCAAATCGACCTTTTGTTTGAGGGGACTGTCAGCGTTGAACAGATACAACAAATCAAAGAAGGACTCAAATCTCTGAAAAATTTTGCCCAAACCAATATTCAACTTCGAGAAGCTTTGACCGAAGCGGAACAAGCACGGAAAACCTTGGATGAAGCAATGGTTACAACAGCCTTAGAAAAGGCGGCACTAGAAAAGGCGGCTATAAAAAAGGCGACAGAAGGTAATAAGTGATTGGTCAGAACTGGAAAGAGGAGGAGATGTAGGGACGCAAAGAGCATCCCTATATTGTTCGGATAATTTTATATGGAAAAATTGCATATTTACAATTTTTCATTCAAAATAAATTGTAAATATGCAATTCTTCAATCTTCCCTTTCCTAATGACTAATGAATAATCCGATCGAAAAGACGCTTGCTTTAATTATCCTCAGCCTGGGAATGACTCTGATAAGTTTTTACTTATCCATAAAACCGTTGGATAAGGGGTCGGAAGAGCGGGTAAAAAAGAACCCGCTTGCATCTTCGACCATTCCCAATTTACCAGGGTCATCAGTTATGCCGCTGCGACTTATCCCTGAGTTGGAAGATCTAGTGGGTTTCGATGAGCAGTTGTGGGGGAAAAACGATCGATCTCCAGATAAAGAGGCGCTTTTGAAGTCGATCGCGCAGAGTCTGCGTTACTTGCAAACTGACGATGCTGCTGCTGTTTATCGGCGGTATCCTGACGCGGAGATTACACGCGATCGCGTAATTCGCAGCCTCAAAAGATTCCGAGATTTGGTGAAGCAGTCTAATTCACCGACGGAACTTCAGGCAGCTGCGAAACGCGAGTTTGTCTTCTATCAATCTATTGGGAGAGACGGTTTGGGAAATGTTTTGTTTACCGCTTACTATGAGCCAATTCATCAAGCTAGTCGAGTCCGAGGGCCAGAGTATCGCTATCCTATATATAGGTTGCCACCAAATTTAAAGTTTTGGCCCAGACCGCACCCCACACGCGAACAGCTGGAAGGAAAGGATGGTTTGCAAGGTTCTCAAGGTCGGTTGCGGGGGTTAGAATTGTTCTGGTTGCGCGATCGCCTGGAAGCATACCTGATTCATATCGAAGGTTCTGCGCGACTTCAGCTAACTGATGGCACCGAAACTTCGGTGGGGTATGCGGGTAATACGGCTTACAACTATAAAAGTATCGGGCTAGAACTGGCAAATGATGGAAAATTGCCTTTAGAGGGTATGACGATGCCGACTATACTTGAGTATTTCAAAAAGTATCCAGAGGAACTGAATAACTATCTGCCACGCGATCGCAGTTTTGTTTTTTTCCAAGAAAATCACGGTGGCCCTGCTATGGGCAGCATTCATGTACCGCTAACAGCAGAACGATCGATCGCAACGGATAAATCTCTAATGCCTCCCGGTGCTTTAGCGCTAATTTATGCGTCCATTCCTTTCGTCAATTCTGCCTCAAGGATAGAATATCGCATTGTGACGCGCTATGTGCTTGACCAAGACACGGGAGGCGCTATAAAAGGAGGGGGGCGTGTTGATTATTTTCTGGGAACTGGGAAGGTGGCAGGCGATCGCGCTGGCGTAACTGTCGGTAATGGGCAATTATATTATTTGCTGCTGAAAAAATAATATTGCCTAAAACGCAGATGAATGGCGGTTGAAGGTAACCCTGAAACGATATTATACCACCTTAATACGTCCTTTTAAAAGGGCGTGATGCAGACGGTTAACTACGCGATGTTCTTCTTCATTTAGTTGATCTTCTAAAAAGGCTTGTTGCAGCACAGCTTGGTCTGCTGCTGTAATCTGACTGGAAGCGGCAATCTTAGCCAATACTTCGTAAAGCTCAGATGGTACAAAAGAAGTCTCGTCAGGGATAGAGTTATCCATATCTAAACCTTCTCTTGAAGCTGTTTTTGTACAGCCAGCGACTCCTTTTTGTGAAGAGAGACTATTGCGATCTTGCAAACAGAGGGGGTGCATAACGAGGGTATAACGTTTTATTAACTAAACATTCAAGATTCACGCAACTTTAACCCGATCCCATTGATGGTAGATTTGCTTAGCACCCTATTGCTTCTAACTATAGAGTTTGACGTAAGCCTTGATAACTTAAAGATAGTTGCCAGCGGACGTCAAAAACTCTATCAAGCGTAGTAACTTCCTATTTATATCCCAAGACTGATGGTAGTATGCGAAACTCCGATAGATAAGTGTCGTTGTAAAATAAAACCAAGTCCAGAGCGGCTTTACGCAGCTTTCCCCAAGGAATATTCCTTATATAGTTCAGCTTCGAGTTATACCGTATTGCTGAGCTTTTTTTAACAGTTTAACCAGATGAGGATGCTTTGATTCAGATGAGCCTTGCTTATAGAATACCATTTTGCCACCATAACTGACTAAAAATATACATTCTCTTAATGTCAGAAAAGCTGGGTCTTTCGGAATCCGGCCTACAATAATGTTCATAAGGAACATTATTGTAGGGACATGGCATCATAAATATGTCGGTCATACAAAAGATTTAATTATGCCGTGCCCAAATCAGCATATTTGACACGAAAGAACCACAAATACAGAGGCTTGAGCCAGAGGGGTAGAGTCCGCTATAGTGAAGTTCTTACCACTCTACTAAATAATCTTTCAGGAAAGCTTACTCATACTAATGGCTAGTCAAACTTCACTCGTTGATGAACTGTCTTGGTGGAACAACTTCATTAGCTCTCACCATCTTGACCCAAAGGCTTACATTCGGCGTGGCACGATAAATTTTAAACTCGCTAAAATTGATGAGTCTATTCAAGATTTTGACACAGCAGAAAAGCTCGACCCAACAGTCGCGCCATACCTGTGGCAGCGCGGCTTGTCCTTCTATTATGCCGAGAAATTTGAGGAAGGTGCCAAGCAGTTTCAGTTGGACTTGAGCGTGAATTCTCAAGACGTAGAGGAGACTGTATGGCGATATCTTTGCATCGCTCGACTTAAGGGTGCAGCCCTAGCGCGAAATTCACTCCTTACGGTAAAAAACGAGCCGCGATTCGTGATGAATTGGGTGTACGAACTGTATGCGGGAAATTGTACTCCAGAGGAGGTTTTTGCTGCGTGTGAGAAAGATGGTAAACGCGGCAAATTTTACAGCCATCTTTACCTGGGATTGTACTATGAAGCAGAGTCGGATGTAGAGCGTTCAAAGGATTATATTGTCAAAGCGGTTAAAGAGTACCAACTCGATGACTATATGTGGTATTTGGCGAAGGTACACCAACAGTTGCGAGGCTGGGTTTAAAGGAAATATCTGGTTTTCAGATTATGTTGTTCTGCTGGTTTTTTTATTAGGAACCGTTTATTTCTTGTGATAATAGGACTTACGCTTTTCTCCCCCCCAGCCCCCCAATCTGCTAGGCGATCGCTCAAGTTTTGCAATTCCTGGCGATCGCGGTTTATGCGATCGGTTAGCTCAACTAAGTCTTCTTTTGTGGCCCGATCGGCTGGATTGTTTTCAAGTTGCCGATCGATTTGATTTAGGCAAGCATTCATGGCTGCGGCAAATTCGTAGCGAGTTAGGGGACGATTTCCTTGATAAGTGCCGTTGCTATACCCGCTGATGCAACCGTAATTCGGCGCAGTTGAGGGTGTTGCGGTGGTAGGAAGTGCTACTGCTGCCAAAGGACTGATTATTATTGCTGGAAATAGCAATAATATACTTGGTAATCTATTTTTGGACATTGGTGGCATTCGAGGAAAAGTGAGTTTACTGAAATCGGCATACTATAGTTATTGTATTTTAAACTGGAGGACTGGGATAATATCATGTCCGGTAGCATCGGTTGCCTAAAAAATTCGCCTTATCATATCTGCGTGCATCTGCGTGCATCCCTCTTTATCTGCGGTAAAAAATTAACCAACGATGACAACAGACAATTTCCAGATATCGATCTTATAACTATCGATGCCACCGGACATCATATAACTGGTAGATCTGTCAGGTGCGATCGCAAAGCAAAAGCTCCGACTTTTGTTTCTCGACAAGCGACGAAGTTACACGATAAAACCGCCAAGTTAAAATCGCGGCGGCAAAAGCAAGTCCGAGTACCCAACCCAACCACAAACCCATACCGCCCCAACCGAGACGCAACCCGATAATATAACCGTTGAACGACTTTCGAGTTATCCCGATTGTTTGGAGCGAGGTATAAAGCCACAATTCTGCCTGGATATATCCAGAAAATTAATGCCATCACTGTCAAGGATGATATGATGGGATAGGTAATTCTATCCATTGGCTGACTTTAGTTCTCCCTCAAGGACGAGCGAATTCAACCTGGCAAATAGTTATTGTAGTGAAAGAGATAAACAACACTGAATGGGTGTTATACCGCTGTATCCCATTGTCAGACATCAAATAAAAGCGATCGTAGATGTCTGAACAGTGCTTGCTTATCGGCATAGACGGTGTGGAGTTTTTTTCGCTTCTTCCACTGTCTTATCACAAAGGCGAGGCGCAATCCTCGATACCAGCGGCCTTAGTGATAAACGTCGAGTGTTCTCATAAAATAGACAATCCTAGCACCCAGACCGTCTTGGCTCAGCTTGGTTCTGACCCTGGACGGCTTGGCTGCATCTAGACAAATTCAACTAGATATAATATTATAGGCAAAGCTCATCCTTCATTGGTGCTGGCAAAGGAAATTCCTCCCCTTGTAAGTAAGCATCAAACTGTTCTTCAAAACGACTCCAGCTGGTGGCGATCGAACGGTCTAATCTACAGGAAGGAGCTTCGCGAAATAAAGGCATCCTCTCTTCAATTATTGTTTTTATAGTTGGAGCTAACTCCTCAAATACATCAGTTTTGCTACCAGTGTAGTTCAATACAAGAAACCCAGGCTTACCCTTCATTTTCATCCAAGGTTCCCACGGCCCCATGCGATAATAAGATAGCGCTACGGAACGGTTTTCACTTGGACTTACTTCGCTATCATCAAGCATCTTGGTCGGAAAAATGAATTTGTAGGAATCTGACGCTCGCAGATATTCTTCGGGCGAATAATCGGCATATTTAGGATTGTTTGCTAACTCGTTAGGCAGTTTAGCGTTAAAATCTAATGATATGTAAGAGATTTCGGAAGCTATGTAAGCTATTAATTTTTGGGGAATCTGGAATTCCTGGTAGTCATAAGAACGGTGCAAGACGTTAAGTGTCTCGCCAGTCCAAGGATTTTGCCAAGACTTTAAAATTGCACCTGTTTCGCGATCGAGATAAAGAGTAATTTTACGACTCACCAAAGTCCAACGCGAATTCGCTTCATCCTTAATGCAGCGCGAGATATCCACGCCCAGAAAATCAAACAAGTGCAGCGGTTCATCATCATCCATCGGTTGAGCGTACATGGCACCTGTAGCTTCTAAATAGTGAGTTCTGCCGTCAGTGCTGCAACGTACCTTGACAAACTGCTCATCAGTAATAGTCGATTTGGCTAAGCTCATATTTTGTACCTGCATATCTTGAAACTATCGCTCAAAATAGACGATTAAGCTGCAAAAAGAAACTTTCTTTGGTTAGAATCTGAAAATAGGGCTGCATTATTGACAATAGGGAGTTGAAATGCTTGAATCTATACAAGTTCCATCAGATGTAACGTTTGAGAAGGCGATCGCACTCTCTGGGTCTTTGCTGAAGAAGATGGAGGCGGGTGAATTATCACCATCAGAGATAGGAACGATCGTTTCAGATTTAGCTAAAACTCAAAACGGTGCCAGAGGATTTTTCGTCACCTACTTGACATCTGACCAAACTCTTGCAGACAATCCCTCGCCGGAAGTTGTGCAGGCATTGCGATCGCATTCCGATACGGTAGCAGAACTATTGGCGAAGAATGTGGCGATGTCTGCGGCTATGGCACTTACCCATCGGCGCAAGGGAGACGAGGAGATGGCACAGTCTAGTGAGAGAGTACGCGATCGCACATCCCATCTGATTAAATTGGTCGATCGTCCTGGCGTCTACTCCATCTGTCGAGAAATATTGGAAAGTGCCATTACCGGAGAGGGAAGCTATAAAGTTTTTTTAGAACGTTGGGGTTACGATACCGAACAACGGCAGCTAATGTCTCAGGCATTGCAACAAGTTATAGGGGGCTAGAAAAGTTAAAAGTAAGCCTTTTTACTTGCCAGTACCTAATCCCTAGTCCATTCCAAAACAACTACTACAGATATAGTTCAAGGAGATATAGCCATAGTTAAATATTTGGTATGTTGTTGCGCTTCAACGCTCTTTAAGATAGCGCCCAAGCGCAACAACATACCTGAAATGCCCGATGCCCCAATCTAAAATCCATTGCCAATTAAAATGAATGGTGCCCAGTAAAAGGGATGATTGAGGCGATTTGCGATCCGCGATACACTCCCCTCAGCACGCGCACGCACGGCGATGCCTCGCTGTTCGTCTCCTGTTGTAGAGTTGTTGGTAATTAAAGCGATTTGAGCTTCGCGCAAAGCTTCGGCTTTTGTAATGTTGCCCTTTCGCAATGCTGCGTAAAAGGTATCCATCAACACTTGAGTGCCACCATCCGAAACTGACCACAATGAGGCTATAGCTGCCTTAGCACCAGCTTTTTGCATTTGGTAACCAAAGCCCAAAATCTCTTTTCCATTACCCAGCTGACCTCCGACGCCAGTTTCGCAAGCACTTAGCACTACTAAATCTACATTCGGTAATGACCAACTTTCGACATCGCGGAGACTAACGCGACTACCATCGCCAAACAGAATAAAAGATTCTTCCGGTTGACCTGTGACGAAGGCAGCATGAGTCGCAAAATGAACGATGTTGTAATCATTCAGGCGGGGAAGAACTGCTTCGCGATTAAAGGCATTATCTAATAATATAAGTGTGTTGTCAATATTCGCTGCCAAATTGTTTACTTCCCGACCTGCAAAGGGTAGTCCGGCGAAAGAAAATTCATTATTTCCTACTGGAAAGTTGTAATTACCTCTGGTAAAAGCACCGGCTAAAACGTGGGGGGTATGTCTGGGTGCGGGGGTTAAGTTAGTCAAACTGGCGGCGGTGATGTAGTTAATGGCATAACGCTGCACTAGCCATTGTTTGCCATCAAAAAGTGCTGCTAAAGGAATGTAGCGCAATTGTCCATCTGGGGCATATATTATTGTTTGAGCTTTGGCATTCGAGATGTCTTTTTCTATTGGTTTAATTAGTAAATTATATAACTGACGTGCTGGTATGGTAGCATCGGTAGAGGGGTTTTGTAAAGCTTGGCGAAATTGTGCGATCGCTTGTTTTACTACCAGCCGTTTTACAGGGGCCGATCGATGTATTGGCGCTGAATTAGCAGTCACCAGCACCAATTCGATTCTGTCTTCTAAAATTAACGGATAAAGCAGTACAGCTGGTTTTTCCACCTGCCGCAAGTTCTCCTGTACGCGATTTAAATTGGGCAGATTTAAATTTTCTCCCTTAGATTTCTGATTCAACTGCTGCACCAACGCCACAACATCTGGACTGCGGACAAACTCATTCAATTCTGGCTTTTCTTGCTGCTGCATTCTCTCCAATTCGGCAATCCTTTGTTGCTGAGTCTGTGTGCGTTGGCTATCTGGAATGCTGCGTAATTGTGCCAATTCTTTACCTAATTGCACCGCTTGGGAGTATTTTTCAGAAATCTGTTGTTCTTGCGGCAAAAAATCAACGCCTTTTGCTGTTTGGTCATTTCCACGCACATTTCGGAGATACTCGTCTACCTCTTGAACTTTCAGTAAATCCAAAACTTGTTGTGCTTCCGAAACGCGATTCTGTTTTAGTAACAAATCGGCTAATCGGCGATAGGTGTCTGCAACAGTATCTGTGAAAGATTTTTGTTGTTCTAGAGACAGGATTTTTAAATCTTTGCGGATAGATTCTGTAACATTAACCGCTTGTTTGTAGAAGATAATTGCCAAGGTTGACTGAGTTTGTTTTTCTAACAAATAACCGATGTTACCGAGGGCTATACTTTCTCCAGTTTTGTCGCCTACTTCTTGCAGAATAACTAAAGATTGTTGTAAAAATTTCAGGGCTTTGGGATACTGACGCAAACTGTAATAAACGCCGCCAATACTGTTAATGGTGCGACCTTCTCCCGCTTTGTCGCCAATTTGTTGACGAATTGCTAATGCTTGCTGTAAAAACTCTTGTCCTTGGGAATATTGTCCCAAATTAGAAGAGACGCCGCCAATATGATCGAGTGCGTCTCCCTCAGCAGCTTTATCGCCAATTTGTTGGGAAATTGCTAAAGCTTGTTGATAATATTCCAGGGCTTTGTTATAATCTTTGAGATTATCGTTAATAATGCCGATCGCATCCAAAGCCCGACCTTCTCCCGCCTTATCTCCTATTTCTTTACGAATCGCCAATGCTTGCTGCAATAATTCTAATGCTTGGGGATATTGACCTAAGTTATAGTAAACACCGCCAATATTATTGAGAGAGTTTCCCACGCCAGCGCGATCGCCAATTTGTTTGCGAATTGCTATTGCTTGTTGATAATATTCAAGCGCTTGAGGATATTTTCCTAGACTATAAGAAATACCGCCAACATTATCGAGAGTGTTGCCAATACCAACTTTGTCGCCAATCTCTTTGGCAATTTCCAAAGATTGCTGATAAGCTTCTAAAGCTTTATCATATTGACCTAAATTTTCGTAAATGACGCCTATGCCGTTGATAGTACTACCAACGCTAGCTTTATCGTCAATTTCTTGGAGAATGGGTAAAGCTTGTTGATAGTATTCCAGCGCTTTCGGATACTGACTTAGTTGGCGATAAACTAATCCAATATTGCTGAGGAGGCGTCCGATACCAGCTTTATCTTTGATGGTTTGACGAATCGCTAAAGCTTGTTGATAGTATTCTAGGGCTTGATTATATTCTGCTAAACTAGAGTAGACGCCGCCGATATTATTAAGGGTGCGTCCTTCGTCTCGTTTGTCTCCTACTTCCTGGCGAATTGCTAAAGCTTGTTGATATAATTCTAAGGCTTTGTCATAATCACCTTGTGCCGCGTAAATGGCAGCTATGTTGTGCAGCGCTTCTCCTTCAATTGCACGGTTACCGATTTGTTTAGCAATTGCCAAAGCTTGTTGATTTAATTCTAATGCTTTGGGATAATCACCTAATTGGCGATAAACAAAACCGATGTTGTTGAGAGTTTCGCCAATACCGGATCGATCGCGCAGTTCTTTACGAATAGTTAAAGCTGCTTGCAAATTTGACAAAGCTTTGTCATAGTCGGCTAAACTGGTGTAAACTTCGCCGATTTTGTTGAGGGTAGCGGCGATACCAGCTTTATCTTTTTGGTTTCTGCGAATTGCCAAAACTTGTTGATATGTTTGCAGTGCAGCTTGAAACTCACCGGAACGATATTGGGCGACACCTCGTTCAAATAATCGATCTACCCCAACAGTATTATTCTGGGAAACTGCGATCGACTGCGCCAACAAAAGATGTGAGCTTTTCCACTCAGAAGGTGTCAGGAGTAGAGAAAACAACAGCGTCGCAGTAAACAGGCTAAAGCGCTTAAAATGATGGTACATGAACAAGTTTTTGCTCAAAAAAGAATCTTTCTATATAAGAGTGTAACAAGTCTATGAAAACACCGACAGAACAAACTACGTCAACCTTATACGATCGAGATTATCAACTCTGGCTAGAGACAACTATACAACAATTGCGCGACGGACAGTTTCCCAATGTCGATTGGGAAAATTTATTTGAAGAGTTGGAAAGCATGGGTAGAAACAACCGACGAGCGGTTAAAAGCCTCCTAACGCGACTCTGGGAACACTTACTCAAGCTTGGTTACTGGGAATCAGAAAGAGAATACAACGCTAACAAATGGAAATCGGAAATAACAACGTTTCGTCAAGAAATTAGAGATGAATTAGCAGATAGCCCTAGCTTAAAACCTTATTTGGGTGAAATTTTTTCAGTGACTTACCTAGATGCCAAAAAGGTTATCGCTCGTTTAATCGATCGGCCTCTTGATTTTTTCCCAGAAGCACCCCCCACATCTTTAGAACAAGTTTTAAACGAAGATTGGTTTTTCGACCTACAAACCTACAACTGAAGATTATTGAATAAATTCGGGAAATGTTATTAGTTTGCGTAAGGCTTGAACCATAATTCACCTATCTAATCCATAGCAAAACTTCATCGCTTCACCTGCCAAATGCTTAAACCAACTCCACCGCTACTAATCATCATTTGCCCATCATTGCTGAAAGCTAAAGAATTAACTTCTATGAGTTGCCTTTGAGAATTACGGACTTCCAGGGTACGCACCAGTTGACCCGTATGCAGACTCCAAATTTTGATTGTACCGTCATCGCTGCCACTAGCGAGGATATGTGCGTAGGGGTCAATAGCAATAGACCTCACTATCGCAGAATGTCCTTCTAAAGTACGCAATAATTCTCCGGTGTTGGCGTTCCAAATTTTGATAGTATTGTCAGCACTACCGCTGGCAACAATTTGTCCAAAACGACTGATTGCGACGCAAGTAATATAATTTGAATGTCCGGTGAAAGTACGCAGCAATTCTCCCGTGTTTGCATTCCAAAGTTTGATAGTTTTATCGGCACTAGCGCTAGCGAGAGTCTTACCATCCGCACTAAAGGCAACAGCATTAACATAATTGCTATGTCCGGTGAGAGTACGCAACTCTTTGCCAGTGCTTTTGTTCCAAATCTTGATGATGTTTCTTTGAGGTTCGTAACCAGCACTGGCGAAAGTTTGATTATCGGGACTAAAGGCGAGAGAACTAACACTTGAATTAGATGTTGAGTCCCCATTGATGATGTTGTGCAGCAGTTGCCCAGTACCTAGATTCCATATCTTTATGGTTGCGTCATTACTGCTGCTGGCGAGAGTCTGACCATCTGGACTCATAGCAATTTGCCAAACGGGCTTGGAATGTCCGGTGAGAGTACGCAACTCTTTGCCAGTACTTGTGTTCCAAATTTTGATGGTGTTGTCGGAACTGCTACTCGCTAAAATTTGACCATCTGGGCTGATAGCGACACTCCGAACCAATTCTGTATGCCCGGAGAGGACTTTTTCTGGAGAAAAGTTGTCTCCTAAGTAAGATAAGTTAATTCCTGACTGTGGCGCTGCTTTCAGAAATGTGCTAATAGGAATTGCCAAATTAAATCCAGATTTAACATCAACTGTTGCCCCAGTTTCTGGATTAAAAACAGGTTCTCCTTCCGCCCGTCCGTGAATGCCAACCAAGCGCCCTTGTCCGTCCAATACGGGGCCACCGCTCATGCCCGCACGGGTGATGTTGGTATAAACTAAACCGTAACCATCTTCTAATGCTTGCAGGGGACGACCGGAAATGCTACCTTTGGTCATTTGGTAAATGGCTTGTGCGATCGCACGTCCGGGACGGGGCCAACCGGCAATATAAACTGTAGCGCCCTCGGTCACTCCATCGGAATCGCCTAATTCCGCAACGCGATAGTTTTGGTCGCTGGTGAACTGAACAACGGCTAAGTCAATCCCAGGCAATTTTTTGACCGTACTATAGTTCAAGGGATGTGTCTTGGCATCGGAAGTGACGATTTCGTATTGATCTTGGGTTGCCACAACGTGCTTGGCAGTGAGGGCGTAGTAATTGTTGCCTTGCTTGGAAATAATTACGCCTGACCCCGGATTTTGGCCGTTAATCAGAACTGTGACATCTTTAGCCATTTCGCCAATGGCTTTATCATCTAATGTTTGTTGTTGCGTTACGGCTATTTGAGATTGCACTACTACAATTGCCGCACCGATTAACGCCGCCGATAATCCATAGGAAAATTTCATCTATCCACCTGCCAAATTTCGATTATTCCGTCATTATTACCGCTGGCGAGTAGGGGCGGGTTTGCAAACCCGCCCCTACCGTCGGGACTAAAGGCGAGACTCTCACCCTTAATTACAACATTGCTTTTGTGTGCCTGCAAGTCGCGCAGAAATTCGCCAGTACGCAAATCCCATAACTTAACGGTGTTGTCCCAACTGCCCTCTACGCTGGCTAAAATTTTGCCATCGGCGCTAATTGCGATCGATGGCACCAGGTCAGAATGGCCTTTGAGAGTATTTTGCAGTTTGCCGGTGCGTAAGTTCCATAATTTAATAGTTTTGTCATAACCAGCACTTACCAAGGTTTTACCATCTGGACTGATGGCAACGCACAACACGAAGTTGGTATGTTCGGTGAGGGTATTTTGCAATTGTCCGGTGCGTAGGTTCCACAGTTTAACGGTTTTGTCATTGCTAGCGCTGGCTAAGATCCCCCCTAGCCCCCCTTGTGAAGGGGGGTTGGGGGGGATCGGACTAAAAGCAACGGACTGCACTGGGGCGGAATGTCCCGTGAGGGTACGCAGCAGTTGTCCGGTGTGCAGATCCCAAATTTTGATGGTCTTGTCAAAACTGGCACTGGCTAAGGTTTTTCCATCGGGACTGATGGCGACGGAAGCAACCCAGTCGGAATGTCCGGTGAGGGTGCGTAGCAGTTGTCCGTTATTGGGGTTCCACAGCTTGATGGTGTTGTCATGGCTGCCGGAAGCTAAAATGTTTCCATCTGGGCTGGACGCGATCGCACGCACCTCGTCTGTATGTCCGGTGAGAGTGCGTAGCAGTTGGCCGTTGTCTAGGTTCCACAGCTTGATGGTGCCTTCCCGACCGTCTGTGCTGATGTCATCATATCCGCCACTGGCAAGGATGTTGCGGCGCGGGATAAAAACGATCGAATTGACCGGATAGCGCGAATGCCTGAGAGTTTTGGTGGAAGTGGAGGAGGCTATGACTTTGGGCAAAGCCTGGGTGGGAATTAATGATGCTGTTGGCTTTGCCCGTCTGGGAATTAATGATGCTGTTGGCTTTGCCCGTCTGGGAATTAATGATGCTGTTGGCTTTGCCCGTCTGGGAATTAATGATGCTGTTGGCTTTGCCCGTCTGGGAATTAATGATGCTGTTGGCTTTGCCCGTCTGGGAATTAATGATGCTGTTGGCTTTGCCCGTCTGGGAATTAAT
>NZ_JAIQZM010000065.1 GCF_023333595.1 Argonema galeatum A003/A1 | reverse complement strand
CGCTTTGAAATCCCAGCCAGCTAAGGTGTAAGGCACCAAAAAACTAATAATTTGGCACACTAAGTACGGAAGAGCCGTATTTCTCCCCCCTCTCCGAGGTCGGAGAGGGGGGTTAGGGGGGTGAGGTTTATCCCGGCAATAGTTGGTAGCCGAAAGATTTTCATGATGACTGCTTAATTATAGTAAATCCATATTTTTCAGATATGGCTTCACCTTTTTCACTCTTAATAAATTGAATAAATTCTTTGGCTTCAGGCACATTCTGGCACCCTTTGATTACGGCTACATTATATACAATCGGAGAATGTGTATTTTCGGGTGCGATCGCCACAACTTTAACTCGATCGGATAACTTAGCCTCTGTTAAATAGGTAATGCCTGCATCTACTTTTTTTGTTTCTACAGCTTTCAGGATTTGCCGAATATCATCCCCGGCAAAGATACCTTTATTTTTCACTCGATCGTAAATTCCTAAAGAAGTTAGAGTTTCTTTTGCATTTATACCAGCTAATAACTTTTCCTGGCCTAAAGCTACTCTCTTGATTTTTTCGTTAATCAGGTCTTTAAAATTAGAAATTTGCAGGGTGGAATCTTGAGGAACAATTAAGACTAGCTGGTTTGTTAGCGGCAGATTTTGACGAGTTTCCGCAATTAGTAAACCCAGTGATTGTAAATCATCCATTGTTGTATTGCTAACAGAGAAAAAAATATCAACTGGTACTCCTTTTTTGATTTGTTCTTTGAGAAAGATACTAGGCCCGAAGTTGTAGTTTATCGTAATATTAGGTTTTTCTTGTTGGTAAAGCTTACCGAGTTCTAACAAAACTTCCTGATAGGTAGTAGCTGAAGAAACTAATAAAATGACTGGCTTTGCCGTTTGTGGTTTACAGCTGAATAACCACAAACAGAAAATTACTGTACAGATCGTCGAAACGATAAAATTTATACTTTTCATAAAATCGCTCTTAAGGCTGACGCCAATTTCTGAATATGCGCTGGTTCGTGAATTGCCATGACGGAGATCCGAATCCGACTTGTAGGCACGGTAGGAGGACGAATAGCGGGGGCAAAAATACCTGCTGTTTTCAACTGAAGCCCAACGGTTAACGCTGCCTTGGCATTGTCTACATGAAAGCAGAGAATAGGCGACTCAGAAGGCAGTAGTTTTAGGTGAGGCAGTTCTTGGGCAATCAGCTGCTTTAAGTACTCTACATTGCGCCACAATTGGGCGCGGCGTTGGGGTTCTTGTTTGACGATATTAATTGCCTCCAATGCGGCTGCTGTATCGGCAGGCGATAAAGCGGTGGTGTAAATCCAACTTTTGGCGCGGTTACGCAAGAAGTCAATTAAGGCAGATGAACCGGCGACATATCCGCCTAAACTGCCTAAAGCTTTGCTGAGGGTGCCAATTTGAATCAGGGGGTATCCAGTACAGTTAAAATGTTCGACACAACCAGCACCGTTTGCGCCCAAAACTCCGGTGGCGTGCGCTTCATCAACTAATACCATGCTGCTGAATTTTTCAGCTAAATTTAATAACGCCGGTAATGGACATAAGTCGCCATCCATGCTAAAAACGCTATCGGTGAGAATTAGGCAACGGCGATATTTTTCCCGATGTTTATTTAACTGATTTTGCAAGTCTTCGATATCGCAGTGAGTGTATTCGATGATCTTTGCACCGCTGAGAATTGCACCGTTTTTGAGGCTAGAGTGATTGTACCGATCGCACAGAATTAAATCCCGTTTTCCTACCAGAGATGCGATCGCTCCCAAGTTCGCCAGATACCCGGAACTGAATACTAAGGCGTCTTCAGTTTGTTTGAGGGATGCGATCGCTTTCTCCAATTGCCGATGCAGTTCCCGATGTCCGCTTAGCAAGCGGGAACCCGTGCTACCAGTGCCGAATTTCTTCACAGCAGCAGTTGCAGCGTCAATCGAACGCTCATCTCCCGCCAAACCCAGATAATCATTACTGGCAAAATTGATAACAGGTTGACCCTCTAGCTGTACGATCGCACCAGGCATACTTTCGATAGTTTGCACAGAGCGATACCAATCTGCCCGATGAATCGTAGCGAGGGATTTAGAGAGCCAAGCGTAAGGATCGGTTGCCATCAAAAATGCGATCGCTCCTATTCTGGGGGAGTTTCGGTATTTTTAATTTCAGCACTTTTGCCCTTAACTGGCGGCAGTTGCTCGACTAAGCCCATTTCAAAAGCGATGTCCGGCAATTCACCAACAATATACTTTCCAGGCTCAAACACCCGCCCTGGAGTAAAACAGTATTGCTTTAGCTGAACCACCTCGCCGGGGGCAAACACCCCTCTGAACATTTTTCGCTCAAGTCCCATGACTGACTCTCCCATGACAATCTCAATACTACTCAATTGTGGCAGTTGTGCTGACATACAGGGTGCGATCGGGCCTTGAGAGCATCCTTCCGTATTAAAGTTGCCAAAACTGTTAAATTAAGCACAGAAATTATATCTGTAGTTAGTTGATTCTAAAAACGCAATCTACTACCATTGCCACCTTGGAACGTTCTTATCCAAACCCGAACATAAAAATCCCCAAGAACTCAAAGCTGATCGCTTCCCTGCAAGATTTTTCCAAAGCGGCCAGTATTGGGGTCTTCTTGATTGGCTGTGTCGTCATTCTGGGGTGGATGTTCGACATCCCCATGCTCAAGAGCGTTTTGCCGAGACTCGTGACAATGAAAGCCAACACAGCCATTGGCTTTATGCTCAGCGGTGGCTCCCTGTGGCTGTTGCACAAGCAGCAAGTAAAAAGCGTTACCAGGCTCTGCCAGGTCACGAGGGCAAAAGGCAAAAGAAAGAATTATCTTTTTACCTTTGCCTTTTACCTTTTGCCTTATCTTGTCATACTCATCGGTCTGCTGACGCTGATTCAGTATGGCTTTGACTTCAACGTAGGCATCGATCAATTCTTTTTCAAAGAAGACACAAACGCAGTTAACACCTACGCTCCAGGGCGAATGGCTCCAAGTACTGCCGCTAGTTTCATCCTGCTTGGCTTTGCCGTGCTGCTGTTGACTAAAAGGTTGTACTATACGGCTCAAATCTTTAGCTTAATTGCATTTTTGGTGGCATTTTTTGGTTTGTTGGGTTACCTCTACAATATCACCTCTTTTTACGGCATTGGCTCCTACACCGGAATGGCCTTGCATACGAGCGTAGCTTTTATCCTGCTGTCTTTTAGTATTTTGTTGGCCTGTCCAGATAGGGGGTTGATCGCGATCGCCACAAGCGAGCTAGCAGGCGGGATTATGATCCGGCGTCTGTCTGCGGCTGTAATTGGAATCCCGCCGATTTTGTGCTGGTTAATTTTGCTAGGCAAACGATCGCACTTATACGAAAGCGATGTTGGGATGGCGCTTTTTTGCGTGTTGAATATTGTTTTTTTAGCCACTGTAATTTGGTGGAATGCCAGAACTTTGGGAGCGGTAGATTATCAAGCTTTACATGATTTACTGACAGGTTTGCCTAACCGGATACTATTTAATGAGCGCCTGTTAATTTCATTAGCAAATGCTCGTGGCAGCAGAGAAAAATTGGCTGTCATGTTTCTGGATTTAGACCGCTTCAAGAAAATCAACGATACCCTGGGGCACGAAGTTGGCGATCGCTTATTAAAAGCTGTTGCTCTGCGACTCACTGACTGTATCCGAGATACGGACATACTCGCTCGTTGGGGAGGAGATGAATTTACCCTGTTACTGCCCAATATTAGCGGTGCTGAATGTAGTGCTGAGATTGCACAAATAATTTTAGATGCTTTGAAGCCACCTTTTTTTCTAAGCAATAACTACTTTCATATCACCAGCAGCATTGGCATTGCACTTTATCCAGACGACGGTGAAGATGCAGAAACGCTAATTAAAAATGCGGATGCGGCTTTATACAGCGCTAAAGCCAAGGGGCGGAATAATTATCAGTTTTATACTCGTAATATCAACGAAGAAGCCTCTGAATTGCTATTTTTGGAAAATAGACTGCACCATGCCTGGGAGCGGGGAGAATTTCTCGTTTATTACCAACCTAAAGTAAATATCAATATGGGCCAAATTACTGGAATGGAGGCTTTGGTGCGTTGGAAGTCTCCTGAATTGGGTTTTGTTTCTCCAGTAAAATTTATTCCGATAGCTGAAGAAAACGGACTCATCTTACCAATTGGTGAGTGGGTGCTGCGGACTGCTTGTACACAAAGTAAAGCTTGGCTTGATGCTGGATTACCACAAATCCGAATGGCAGTTAATCTTTCGGCTCGACAGCTTCAGCAACCAGATTTAGTTGAAATGGTGGCGCAGGTTTTAGCCGAAACAAGTCTGGAACCTTGGTTTTTGGAGTTGGAAATTACTGAAACTACTGCTATGCAGAATGTGGACTTTACCAGTGAAATTTTGAGACAGTTAAATAGAATGGGAGTCCGCATAGCTATAGATGATTTTGGTACGGGATATTCTTCGCTAAATTATTTGAAAAAATTCCCTATACAGACTATCAAAATTGACCGCTCTTTTGTCCGCGATATGGCAGTTGACCCCTATGATGTGGCGATCGCGACAGCGGTGGTGGCGCTAGGACAAAGCCTCAATATGAGCGTGGTGGCAGAAGGGGTGGAAACTGTAGAGCAACTAGAATGTTTGCACCAACTCGGATGCGAAGAGATGCAGGGTTACCTTTTCAGCGAGCCTTTACCAGATAAAGATGCGATCGCACTCCTCAGAAAATTTCAATTTAGTGCAGTCAAAATTAATTGATTTCTCGATTCACTACAGCGCTTTTCAGGTGAGTTAGGTAGATAGAAACCGGGTTTCTGCGGTGTACTTCATAAGGGCTGCAAAGCCGCTCTATGTTTCTTTCTGACTTGTTGAAGCCGTATCTTACAGATAACCTAACAGCCAATTGGCTGCCGTTGCCCGCCGAGTTTGTCTTGGGCCAAATTCACCCACTTTATAACCTTTAAAACCCAATTTTTCCTTCAACAATTGTTTATTTTCAGCAGGAATAGAACGAGTCAGCTTCACCGTTGGCGGACGACTTTCGATAAAATTAGGCGGTTCTGGATACTCATCCCGCCATTCATCTGCAACGCCAGCTGTATCCCACTTGCCCGTTGCTTCCTCGTAGCGATAACCCAAGCAGCGCCAAACCAGTTGGTTCACCGTGTCATCATCAATTTCTTCATTGAGAATAGCCCACATCGTTTCGGTATTCAGCGGCGGTAGGTTAGACATGGCAAAAATAAGCTAAGAGTGAAAAAAACTAAAGCAATACGCTTGTGTAAAATCTAAAAAATGTATAGCAACCGCTCTCGTCGATTAGGGCAGTAGGGGCGAAGCATTCGGGCATATAATTTATTGGTTAAAACCTTATATTTACTACCCGAATGCTTCGCCCCTAGCCCCTGCCCCAGATTTATGGCTTAACCGACTTTCATCGGTTGCTATATATCATATTATAGATATCAAAGCACATTTTTTCTCGTAAACCCCTGCTATGCACAAAACAGCTTTAAACATATTGGTTGCTTTAGGAATATTAACAGTAAAAAACCTTTTTTTAGGCGAGGCAATTCATGAATTGCCCCTACATGATGTTGAAATATTTCTCATACCCACATTCCGCAGTAGGGCGTTGTGAGTTTCCGCCTCTACCTTAAGAGTGATTATTCAAAGGCAAGCTATAGAAGTGTTTACTCTATCCAATATGTACTTAAGTTAAAAAAAGTATCTTCAGATATTGTTATTAAAAAGATGTGTTCAAGATCGCCACATTACCGTTAAGTCACTTCAAACTGGGAAGTACGGTTTTCCTCACTATGTTTGGAATGGCTAGAGGGGGTTGTAGATGAGTAATGCGGCGCAATACTATAAAATACTTGAGCTAGAGCCTGGAGCAACACTTGAGGAAATTCGTCAGGGATATAGAGATTTAGCGACCGTGTGGCATCCCGATCGTTTTCAGAATCATCCCAGATTGCAACAAAAGGCACATAAAAAGCTTCAGCAACTTAACGAAGCGCACGAGAAGTTGCGATCGTTTATACCAATTGCTGAGGCTCTAGCATCTCCACCGCAATCTGAGTCTAGCCAAACTCAACCATCCCCCTCAAACGGTAAAGATGACTACAAACAAGCACCAAGGTCAGAAAACTACAGTAAAGATAGTTATGATTATATGCCGTGGAAGAATTGCAGGCGCAAAGATGTGGATGCGTGGTTAGATTAAGTGAAAAAGATTATCGTCTTCGGCAGTATTAATATGGATTTGGTGGCCCGATCGCCTCGTTTGCCCGTGACTGGCGAAACTATCCTGGGTCATGATTTTTTTACCGCACCAGGCGGGAAAGGCGCAAATCAGGCGGTAGCGTCTGCGCGTTTGGGTATTCCTACCCAGCTAGTAGGGCGCGTTGGAGATGATAACTTTGGGCGATCGGCCCTCACCAATCTTCAAACATTTGGGGTGCAGATAGACCGTATATTAATAGATGAAACGGCTCATACTGGCGTCGCAATTATTGCCGTAGACGACACCGGGCAAAATCACATCATCGTTGTTCCCGGCGCTAACGGATGCGTGAATGAGACAGATGTAGAAAATTTGATTAATCTTTTGGATAACGCTGCTGTACTGCTGCTTCAGTTCGAGATTCCTTTAACGGCGGTACTCTCAGCTGCCAAAGCCGCTCAAAGTGCCGGTGTCAGGGTAATTCTCGACCCAGCACCGGCTCAAGTAGATGTCCCGGATGAGCTTTATCGACTCGTTGATATTATCACGCCGAATCAAATTGAGGCTGGGCAATTGGTTGGTTTTCCGGTAAATAATTTTGAAACGGCTGCGAAAGCGGCGTCTGTGTTGCGCCAAAAGGGTGTGGGAACTGCGATCGTCAAATTGGGCGCACAAGGTGTCTGCTGTGCGACGGCAGAGTCAACATTTTTTGTGCCAGCTTTTCAAGTGCAGACGGTTGATACGGTAGCAGCTGGGGATGCCTTCAACGGTGGTTTGGCAGCTGCCATTGCTGAGGGGCGATCGTTGCGTGAGGCAGTGGTTTGGGGCGCTGCTGCTGGCGCTATTTCTACAACCAAACCTGGTGCTATGGCTTCGATGTGCGATCGCGAAACGTTCGACACATTTCTTATTAAAGAATGGGGGACTGGGGAATTTTGAATTTTAGATTTTCATTAGACCTCTCCAAAAAAGAATGTAGAGACGTTGCATGCAACGTCTCTACGAGGGTTACAGGTAACGCACCTTTAATTTCTGGAGAGGTCTATTAGTCATTAATAAAAAACTTTACACTAATAACCAATGACTAATGACTAATGACAAATAGCAATTCTTCAATCTAAAATCTAAAATCTAAAATCTAAAAGGGGGGATTGTGGAGTCAAAGCGTCGTGCCTCTGGATGCTTATTTGGCCTTGCTTTGGGTGATGCCCTTGGTGCTAAGACCGAGTTTTTGAATGTTGATGAAATTCTACACCGCTTCCCACCCGACGGGCCACAAGAACCATTTGGCGATCCCGCACCTGTCACCGATGATACGCAGATGGCTTTATCTGTCGGAGAGGCGCTGGTTGAAGCGGGTAGAAAATACAGCGCAGCCAGTCTGGAAGCAACACTGCGGCGTGCTTTCGTCGCTTGGTGGCTTAGCCCTGACAACAACCGCGCCCCCGGTAGAACCTGCTTGAGTGCGTGCGCTAACTTGGCAGCCGGTCGCCCCTGGTATCAGGCGACTGTAGCTGACTCGAAGGGTTGCGGTGCGAATATGCGTGTCGCGCCTGTGGGTCTGCTGCCACTGGAGAGAAATATTCGGGGACCGATCGCACAATTCCAAGCCGCATTGACCCACGGTCATCCTACGGCCCTTGCAGCTTCGGATTTGACTGCTTATGCGATCGCCGATCTAGCTGCCGATGGCACTCCAGAAGAACTCCCGCTGCGACTCCGCGCCTACGCTTTATCTCAGCGCACAGTCTACCACAGCGACTGGCTAGGCCCACTCTGGAAACGTCCTGACACCGACACACCAGAGGAATTCATCAGCCGTGGTTGGGATGAATGTATGTCGGTACTCGATCGTCTTGATGCTGCATTGGCGGAACCAAATCGCGATCGCAACCCCTGCGAAGCTACGGGTGAAGGGTGGGTCGCAGAGGAAGCTTTTGCGACTGGTTTGCTGTGTTTTCTGTTATTTCCAGAAGAACCCGTTGCGGCGTTGCGTCGTGCCGCAGTTACTTCAGGGGATTCAGATTCGATCGCTTGTCTGACGGGCGCTTTTGCAGGTGCTTATCTGGGGATGGCGGCATGGCCGGAAGATTGGACGAGTCGGATCGAGTATCGCGACAGGTTGGCCGCGCTGGGCGAACTGTGGGATGAGTAGATCGGGCAGATCTAACCACCCAACGCCTCTTCCCTACGAGGGAAGGGCGGAGTATTACCCCCCTCACCGTTGCGGGGAGGGGCAGGGGGTGGGGTTTGCCGATCGAAACCCCAGCAGCTATGCTGGGTTTAATAATAAAAAACCAGGCGAAACAGATGAAATTTGAAATTTGGGGATTGGAAAATATACCTCAAGATAGAGGATCTTACTATCGCGTTTGGGTACAGCAAAAAGGCACCATTAATATAGAAGATTCCTTAAAATTAAACGAACGCTGGGTAGTCAACGATACCCGCGAATTACTTTATATTCCCAACGAATTACCCACCTTTCTCAGATTTTGGACAGAAGAAAACGGCATTTTAGAACAATGTTTGATTCACTTACATAAACCAGAGTTAGAGACAAAAGCATTAATTTGGTTGCCAACTGCCAAAGTGCGACCCGGTGCTGATATTCAGGGATTTGTCCTACATCGCGATTTATCCGAAAATGGCACAATTCAATTATCGCAAAAACCGATAAGTTTAACGCTTGTTGACCCCAGCGGTTTGGAAAGAAGAGCAATTGAAGTAAAAGCGGGATGTTTGCTATCGCTATTTCGCCTAGAAATATCAGAACACGACCCTACCGGAGAATGGAAACTTGTCCTGAAACAGGAAGAAAAACAAATTGAGAAAGCGACTGTAGAAGTAATTCGCTTCGAGAAACCGGAAATCGAAATTCAACATGACTTACCAACCTGGTTTTTCTTTGGTTCCAAGAGTAATCAATCTGTGAATGTACGGTACTTTTTCGGTGAACCCGTCGAACAAGTCAAACAGGGAAAGTTCCTATTGCACAGACGGTCAAACGGACAAAAAGTTATTGCCAAGGAAATTGTCCTAGATAACCTAGAACTGCCTGCCGGTGCTTATCAGTTTAACCTGGAATGCGCCGAACCAGGTAATTATGAATGGGAATTAGAAATTGAAGACCCCCAATCTAGAACCGGCAATTGTCAGGGAAGTTATAAAGTTGTTACGCAACATTTTGATATTTCCATCAACACTAAATCACCCTTTAATCCTCGCAAAGCAGGCATTCCTGTTAGTCTTGAAATTAAGATCGTCGATCCAGTGGGTAATCCAATCCAGGGAATACCAATTCACTTTAATCTAGCCGGAGAATCCGAGTGTTGGGAATATTTAGAAATTCCTAATTTAGTCACAAATGCTAGCGGCCAAGTTGTCATCAAGGTGCAGTTCAAAGACATTGATGAGCGGATGATATTCAAAGCCAATACATCAGCGGTAATTGAAGGAATCAGTCAAGAAGTAGAAGAAATTATCCACGTAATTCCTTGGATGCCGCAGGATATCTGGTTAGACGCATCTTTCGATAAATTAGAATACCAAGGGGGTGAAACTGTCACCGCAGATATCCGAGTTAAAGGACGACCTGATATTATTCAAAAAATCACATTAGGTTCTGCTGAAATCATTAGCGATGTGGTGGTGCGTTCCCTAGATTTTAGGTTAGCAGATGGAACCGGAAAAGTCACGTTTAAACTGCCAAAACAAGTAACTTCACCACTGAATCTCAAAGTCAGTATATTAAAAGATTTCCCAGAATTTCAAGAACGGGATATTCCCTTGCCAGTGAAAATATCCCAAAATAGCGATAATTCACCACTTTGGAAAGCTACTGCGGAAGGACTTAAGGAAGTTGCTACAGGGGAAGCGATACAAGTAACAGTTAATTTACCCCAAGCGCTGACTGAGGATGCCAAACTTGTCGCCTGGTTAATTGACAGAAGAATTGCGCGATCGACAAAAGATGATGTTTTAGCTACTCGCTTTACCAGGGAAGCAGCTACCAGAGATTTAAAACGTTTTTCCTCTATCAATATTCAGGAATGGTCGAGAATCCAGCAAGAAGCAAGGGTATGTGAAGTAAATTTAGCCGGAGTTTCATGGCATAGTTTTGCGTATGTTGACCAGAATTATCAAGGTAGACTGATTTTAGTTCGTTTAACCGAAGAAAGTTGGTTCAAAAAGTTATTTGGTTCATCAAGTGAAAATTGGATCGAAGAAAAAAAACAATTCATCCGCACATTGCTGTGTAGCGCCTACCAGGTTAAAGATGTATCCCAGGTGCTGCAAAGTTTCGGATTGATCGAAGAATTTCAAATCTACCGCGTAGAGTTATATGCAAGAGGTTTTAATCTTGAATTCCAATGGGCAAAACCTCCAAAATCACCCACAAACATTAGCGATAATGAATTAAGGTCGAAAGCGTTCTATCAGTTAATTAAGATAGCGCAAACCAGAGGTTCTGTAAGGAGAATAGCCAATAATTTTAACCAAGATGACACACCTGAATTTATGCAGGTTCGTAGGCGGGGGCCAATCCCGCCAATGATGGCAATGTCAGCACCTGCGCGAGGACATATGCCGCCAGAAGTAACGCGGGGAATGCCAGCAGACTTATCTGATATAGAAGTTGAGTTTTCGTTTGGTTCGTTTGGTGTGGAGAACTATAATGACGGTGAAATTGAATCTGTTCAGATGCCTTCCCTGGTGGTGAGAGAAGACTTTATTGAAGTGGAATCTTTCGGCCCGATCGATATCAAAAGCGGTGCAAGTTCGGCAACAATTAACTTTAAAGGTAGCGATGCTATCACCGAATACGATATCGTCATTTTTATTATTGGCGAGTCGAACTTCGGCACAGCAACTCATCGCGTAACTGTCCGAAATCCCCTATTTACTACGATCAAAAATCCAGCAGAAATGATTTGGGGAGATAAAAGTACGATTAGAACAATTGTACAAAATTTATCCGATCGAGAATTTACCGACGTTACCCTCAAACTGGAAACGGAAAAAATTCGCGCTTCCTTAACAGAACAGGCAATTACATCCTTGCCACCCAAACAAAGCGTATTGGTAAATTGGGGAATTGAAGCAATAGAAGTAGGCAATGCCAACGTTTTGTTATCTTTAGAAACGAAGAATTTTCGCGAAATATCCCAACTAGATACACCCCTGCGAGTGCAACCACCTGGAGAACCGAAAATTGACCGATTTACTGCACCTTTATCACCCGCCAAACCTGTAGAATGGGAATTTGAATTAGCGGGAGATGAAATATTTACTTTAGGGATTCTCTCGCTGATGCCAAACGTACAAGCTGCTGTAATTGAAGGCGTGGAATCTCTAGCGGGATATCCTTATGGATGTTGCGAACAAACTTATGCTTCCACTTTGCCGAATTACATCCTTTACAGATATTTGGAACGACATAATAAACTAACACCTGCATTTGCGAAAAAGCTAACCGAAAATTTGCAAGCAGGACGCGATCGCTACCTGACTATCTTCCGCAATCCTAACACAGGTGGCTTCGGATTGTGGAGTGGCGAAAACACTTCCATCTTTCATACAGCATTAGCTTTCAGCTTGTTAGCATTAATCGGGCAAATTGTGGATGTCAACCAAGAAGTCCTCGATAAAGCTGTCTCTTACCTGCAAAATTATCGCGAACCATCCGGCAGTTGGAAAGCGCAACGCAGCGTAGAAACTCCTTTTCCTTCTACACTTTCGGAAGCGGGTAACACATCCTTTATCTTTCACGGTGCTAGCTTAGCAAAAATATCTTTATCGGAAACTTTGCAATGGTTAAAACAAAATTTGTCGAGTTATCAAGATGATGAAACTTGCCTATCTTTAGTATTAGATGGTTTAACGCGAGTTGAGGCATACCAAGAAACAGAAAAGGAATTTATGACTCAACTCAAGAATATTTTGTTGAACGCACAACAGCAAAATGGTACTTGGATTGGTAAAAGCAGTCTGACTGGCCCGATCGAAACTACAGCATACTGCATGATGGCATTAGGTCACGCTTTCCCCGAAAATATGAACGTGCGAAAATCACTCAAACTGGCATTGGATTATCTGTTAGCAAATCGGCGTTCTACTGGTTGGTATTCCACTCGCGATACGCTGTATGCTTCTTGGGCGATCGCAGAAGTCGGTCACTTAGCTTGGACAGAATCTGATGTTGAGGGAAAAGTCAGCATTTCCCTCAACAATCAACCTATTAAGGCTTTTGATTTTTCCAAAGCTAAAGGTATAGAACAAATCGATTTACTTTATCAAGCACGGCGAATCTATTTGGATAAATTCCAGAATGGTAATAATAAAATATCTTTCAATTCTTCAGGAGGTTTTAACGCTCACGTTTTGATTGAATTGCATACTTATCGACAACAATCTCTAAGTACAAACCAGGTACAGAGTATCGGCAATCTGGATATGCAATGGAGTCAGCAACAATTTGCGATCGGCGAATATACAGATTTGAGTTTGCAATTCACACCCAATCAAAGTCTGGAAGCGCTGATGATTGAAATTCCGATTCCTGCTGGAGTAACCTTCAATCAACAGTCAGATTTGATGGAAGTACCGCACCAATTTGACCATGTGGAGGTTAACCACAATAAAGTTGCTTTATTTGCCTCTAATCTCAACGAAACAATTCGGGTAAAAGCACGTTTCCACGCCGAATTACCGGGACAAGTGCAGGTGAATCCGATCCGCGTTTACCAAATGTACAAACCGGATTTGATGACGCTAAGTAGTAGCAGTCAGTTGGTTGTTAATTAGTTGAAGTTGTTGCGTAATATTATGTTCGATCGATCGCCCATCAGGTATGTTGTTGCGCTTTAGCGCTATCTTAAAGAGCGCTAAAACGCAACAACATACCAAATATTTAACTATGGCTAATCGACCTAACATGATCTAACGCTAACGCACCCTAAGCATTTATTAAGTGATGAATCTCGAATCTCTACTCAGACTCGATCGGGCCATTCGCGTTATCGGTTTCGACGATGCACCTTTTGTACGTAGAAAAGGTGGTGTTGCATCCATTAGCGGTATCATTTCTGCGAATACCCGCTTTGAGGGTATGGTGTGGGGAAAAGTCCGACAAGATGGTTGGAACGCCACAGATACAATTTGTAAGTTACTTATCGGTGGCAAATTTCTGCCGCAATTGCATATTGTCCTGCTAGACGGTATTGCCTTCGGTGGCTTGAATATGATAGATTTACCATTACTTTCCCAGCGCCTCGCACTCCCCTGCGTTGCGGTAATGCGCCGTCAGCCAGATCTTGCTGGTGTAGAAACCGCCATTCGTCATCTACCGCAACCAGAACGACGTCTGGAAATACTGGGCCGTGCGGGTAATATTCATGCGTTTCCACCGTTTTTCTTTCAGGTGTGTGGTGAGAGTCCAGAAGTTACCGCTGCGGTGCTGCAACGACTGACTGACTGCGGCAAAGTTCCGGAAGCTCTACGTCTGGCACATTTGATTGGTGCGGCTGTAATTAAAGGGGAAAGTAGCAGTTCTGCGTAATTTTCACATAAATTCTCCTATCTAAACAACTATAGTCCATATTTGCTAAAATTACATTTTTTGATATGTTATATCGTGTCCGGTTGCATCCGTATTGTATGGTAGGGGCTCTTTTGGCAGAGCGCCTTTCTGTCGAACAGACAATCTCTAGGGCATTACCCGCCCCTACAATCAGACAACATATACAAGTATGTTGCTACCGGATTTGGTATCAAGGGATATTTCAAATTTATTAAAAAATATTACATAAACTTAAAAACCTTGTAAATAAATTAGTTTTTATGGGCATCTTATAATCAGTTACTCCTATTGATAAGATCTGTAAGGTTTATCCTTGGGAGTAAAAGCAGGGTCATTACTATCGACACATCTCACTATAAAGCCGAATGGCGCTTTTTTGTAGCGTGCCGCAGGGATTAGCTGCTATGATATATGACTCTCAGGGAGAGACTGGTATCGGGGCTAAGTCTTAGGAAAGGAGTTAACCAGTTCTACAAAGGAAAGTCAAGAAGATGAATAAAAGCGAAATTATAACAGGTGAAGAAGCTGATTTAACTAACTGTGAAAGGGAACCGATTCACCTGCCTGGTTCCATTCAGCCTCATGGTGTACTTTTGGTGTTAAGGGAGCCTCATTTGACAATTTTACAAGTGAGCAACAATACCTTAGAATTTTTCGGTATTCCTGTGGAAAAATTAATTAGAAAGAATTTGGGGGAATTGATCGAGCATTCTCAATTGGAGCATCTGAAGCAATGTTTATTGACTAATGAAGATCTGGAAACCATAAATCCGGTTAAATTATCGATCAAAACGGCTGGGGCCGATCGCTTCTTTGATGGGATCGTCCATAGAATTGATGGCGTATTAATCTTGGAGTTAGAACCAGCTATTTATCAAGAAAATAAGCTATTTTTAAGTTTTTATCATTACATAAGAGGGGCTGTATCTAAGCTTCAAGAAACATCCAATTTAGAGGAGTTATGTCAAGCGATCGCGCAGGAAATCCGAAAAATTACTGATTTTGACAGAGTTATGGTGTATAAATTTAACTCGCAAGGACATGGCTCTGTAATTGCCGAAGATAAACGAGAATATTTAGCTGCTTTTTTAGGGCTAAATTACCCGGCGACAGATATCCCTCAATCGGCTAGAAAATTATATTGTTTAAATTTGCTGAGGTTAATTGCCGATGTAAACTACCAACCAGTTGAAATTATACCAGCTAATAATGCTGTTATCAATAACTCGCTCAATCTAAGTTTTTCTGTCTTAAGAAGCGTATCTCCTCTTCATATAGAATACCTGCAAAATATGGGTGTTACCGCTTCTATGTCTATATCTTTAATTAAAGACCGGAAACTTTGGGGACTTGTTGCTTGTCACCACTATTCACCCAAGTATGTTTCTTATGAAGTGCGGACAGCTTGCAAATTCCTGGGACAAGTAATGTCTGTAGAATTGACAGCAAAAGAAAATAATCAAGACTATGATTATAAGCTGCAATTAAAATCGATAATTGCTAAGTTTATTGAATATATGTCTAAAGAAAAAAACTTTGTTTATGGCTTGGTTAAGTATTACCCAAACTTACTAGATTTGGTCAGCGCTGAAGGAGCCGCCGTCTGTATTGACGGAGATTACAAAATTATCGGCAAAACTCCTTCGGAGGCAGAGATTAAAGAGTTAATAAAATGGATAGATAATAGATTTAAACAGGATATATTTTATACGGATTATTTGGCCAAAATTTATCCAGAAGCAGAGGAATTTAAAGATGTAGCAAGTGGGTTAATAGGAATTGCAATTTCTCAAACGAGGAGTAATTATGTTTTGTGGTTTCGGCCTGAAGTCATTCAAACAGTGAATTGGGCGGGCAATCCCAATGAACCGGCTCAAATAAAGGAAAGAATGCTGGATGGTATTTTACATTTGTCTCCTCGCAAATCGTTTGAATTGTGGAAAGAAATTGTTAGTTTAAAGTCTTTGCCTTGGAAACAGTGCGAAATTGATGCTGCATACGAACTAAGAAACGCTATTATCAGTATTGTGTTGCGTCAAGCCGATGAGATTGCTAAATTAAATGGAGCTTTGCAAGAATCGGAAGCGCGAGAAAGAGAAAAAGCGTCTCAGTTAGAAGTAGCTCTTTTAGAACTGCAACACACCCAAACTCAACTGGTGCAGAACGAAAAAATGTCTAGTTTGGGACAAATGGTAGCTGGTGTTGCTCATGAGATTAATAATCCCATCAACTTTATCTCTGGAAATCTGGTTTATGCAGATGACTATACCAAAGACTTGCTTAACTTACTAAACTTATATCGCCAGAATTTTCCATCACCGGGAGATGAGATTACCGAAATAACAGAGGAAATTGACTTAGAATTTATGATTGAAGACTTGCCCAAGCTGTTGCGTTCGATGAAAGTGGGGGCCGATCGCATTCGGGAGATTGTTCATGCTTTGCGAACCTTCTCCCGCATTGATGAAAGCGAAATGAAGCCGGTAGACATTCACGAAGGGATAGATAGCACTCTGTTAATTTTAGGCAATCGATTCAAACCAAGCTCCAATCGTCGCGCTATTCAGGTGATCAAAGAGTATGGCAAACTTCCTAAAATAGAGTGTTACGCGGGTCAGCTGAATCAGGTATTTATGAATCTACTGGCAAATGCGATCGATGCTTTTGATGAGTCGGGAATTCGGAATTCCGAGCGCCAAGTCTTAACGCGCCTGCATCCTACTATCCGGATTCGCACTTACCTGGCAGACAAACACCGCGTGGTTATTAGCATTGCAGATAACGGCCTCGGTATCTCAGAGAAAGTGCAGCGTCGGTTGTTTGACCCATTTTTTACCACCAAATCTGCCAGCAAAGGTACTGGGATTGGGTTGGCGATTAGCCATTCCGTTGTGGTGGAGAAACACGGCGGTAACTTGACTTGTGTCTCAGCGCCGGGACAGGGTGCAGAATTTATTGTTGAGCTTCCCATCAAGCCAAGGCTAAGCTAGAGACAGTACAGGTCTTTTTCGCTTGAGTAACAGAGATAATTATGAAAAAGCTCACCGAAGCTCAGATATACTCGGCGTTAGCGATCGCACTCTTGAGTGCATCTACCATAACTCCCCCCAGCCATGCCGAAACCAGCAGCACCAACTTCTTCTGCGGCACCAGCAACGGCGTCCCAGCAACCATTGCCCGCACGCCACAGGGAGAAGTGCCGATGATTCTCTGGAATTCGCCAAATCTCGTCAGTTCAGGCGATACCCCTCAAAAAAGCTGTGAGGAAGTATCTAGCAGACTCCAGACTTACTACAACAACGGCACGCTAAAATATTTCACCACTGGATTTAAGAACGGTCAAACTGTAGTCTGCGTTGCCCAGGAAGAGAATGGGCCTTGTAGCGGCGAACCGTTATTCGCTCTCAATTCTAATGGCAGCACTCCCAGAGACAGTCTGCAAAGGATATTTCGTATCCGTGTTGCTTCTGCGGCCCCTATCAGCGAATCCACCCAGCCTGTCTACATCAGTCTAGATAAATTTTTAAACGGTCAGTATACGCCTATGGGAAGCGCTTCCAACCGCTCTAAACCTCAAAATTCCGATCGGCGGCAGTGATGGCTATGACTCGGCTCAGCTGCGGTGCAATTATTTTATCTGCTGTGTTGCAGTTGAGCTGTAACCAGAATTACCGCTTTGCCCGTGGTAATTCTGAGATCTCTCGCCAACCACTCACCCGCCTGGGAATCAATTCCCAGGCTAATAGCGAAAGTCCACTAAAGTGGACTGAATATCTTTCTACAGTCCACGGACGCCTGGGGTTAAAACTCCAGGCTGATAGCGAAAGTCCACTAAAGTGGACTGAATATCTTTCTACAGTCCACGGACGCCTGGGGTTAAAACTCCAGGCTGAT
>NZ_JAIQZM010000064.1 GCF_023333595.1 Argonema galeatum A003/A1 | reverse complement strand
GCAGAGGAGCAGAGGAGCAGAGGAGCAGAGGAGCAGAGGAGCAGAGGAGCAGAGGAGCAGAGGAGCAGAGGAGCAGAATCTTCCCCCTCTTCCCCCTATTCCCTAGCCCCTAGCCCCTAGCCCCTCTTCCCTAGCCCCTAGCCCCTCTTCCCTAGCCCCTCTTCCCTAGCCCCTAGCCCCTAGCCCCTAGCCCCTTCCCTCTATGTCTCATCCCCTATACGTCGCCTTCATTTGGCACCAGCATCAACCGTTGTACAAAAGTCGGAGTAGAGACTTTCTAGCCGATCCGACGGCGTTGGTGCCCAATATGGGCCAATACCATCTGCCTTGGGTGCGGCTGCATGGTACTAAAGATTACTTAGATTTAGTACTCCTGCTGGAACGCTATCCCAAGCTGCATCAAACAGTCAATTTAGTGCCTTCTCTGATTCTGCAACTGGAAGATTATATCGCTGGAACGGCGATGGACCCTTACCTAGCAGTAGCGCTGACACCGACAGAACGGCTAAACGAAGCGCAGAAAATATTTATCATTGAGCATTTTTTTGATGCCAACCACCACACTCTGATCGACCCCAATCCTCGTTATGCCGAACTATATACGCAACGACAAGAAAAAGGAAGGTCGTGGTGCAGAGAAAACTGGAACCTGCAAGATTACAGCGATTTGTTAGCTTGGCATAACTTAGCTTGGTTCGATCCGCTGTTTTGGGATGACCCAGAAATTGCCAAGTGGTTGGAACAAGGGAGAAATTTTAGGTTAAGCGATCGCCAGCGGATTTACTCCAAGCAGCGAGAAATCCTCAGCCGTATCGTTCCCCAGCACCGTTCAATGCAGGAGAACGGGCAGTTGGAAGTGACCACAACACCCTACACCCACCCCATCTTGCCCCTGCTAGCCAATACTGATGTGGGACGGGTAGCGGTCCCCAACATGAATTTGCCCCACCATCGATTCCAGTGGGAAGAAGATATTCCCAGGCACTTACAAAAAGCCTGGGATTTTTATGCAGAACGCTTTGGATGCGAAGTTCGTGGCTTGTGGCCCTCGGAAGAAGCAGTTAGTCCCCAGATTTTGCCCTACGTAGCCCAGCAAGGATTTAAGTGGCTAGTTTCTGATGAAGCTGTGCTGGGCAACACTATCAATCACTTTTTCCACCGCGATGGTTCTGGTAATGTTGGCGAACCGGAGTTACTGTACCGTCCCTATCGCTTGGAAACGCACGCAGGTGAATTGGCGATCGTATTTCGCGATCACCGCCTTTCCGATTTGATTGGTTTTACTTATGCGTCGATGGAACCGAAGAAGGCGGCAGCTGACTTGGTGGGCCATTTGGAAGCGATCGCACGTTCCCTGAAACATCGTCAATCTAGTGGCGAAACAGCTTTGCAAGAACCTTGGCTGGTTACAATTGCCCTTGATGGCGAAAACTGCTGGGAACACTACCAACTCGATGGCAAGCCCTTCCTGGAAGCTCTTTATCAGACTTTCAGCGACCATTCAGAAATAAAACTCGTAACCGTCTCAGAATTTATCGACAACTTCCCTGCAACAGCAACCCTGACCGCAGAGAAGTTGCACACAGGTTCCTGGGTCGATGGCAATCTCACCACCTGGATAGGCGACCCAGCCAAAAATCGCGCCTGGGATCTGCTCACAGAGGCACGGCAAGTTCTGGCAGACCGCCCAGAGGTAACAGAAGAGAACAATCCAGAAGTCTGGGAAGCATTATATGCAGCAGAAGGTTCCGATTGGTTTTGGTGGTTTGGCGAAGGTCATTCCTCCAACCAAGATGCCATTTTCGATCAACTTTTCCGCGAACATTTGGCGGGTATCTACCAGGCGTTGAATTTACCAGTCCCAGACAATGTACGCCGACCCGTAGAAGTGCATGAAGCGCGAGGGGATCACCGACCCGAAAGCTTTATTCATCCTGTCATTGATGGAGTCGGTGATGAGCAAGACTGGGATAAAGCCGGTCGGATTGAAATTGGTGGAGCCAGGGGTACAATGCACCGCAGCAGTGCCATCCAGCGCATCTGGTATGGGGTAGATCACCTTAATTTCTATTTGCGATTGGATTTTCAAACCGGGGTTCTGCCGGGGAAAGGTTGTCCGCCTCAGTTAAATTTGCTCTGGTTTTATCCTGACCGCACGATGCCAAACAGTCCAATTCCCCTGGCAAATCTACCAGAAGAACCACCGTTAAATTATCTGTTCCACCACCATCTGGGAATTAATTTACTGACCAATTCACTTTGGTTTCAAGAAGCTGGAGAGAATCACCAATGGCATGACCGTCCCACTCGCGCTCAAGTCGGACTTGAGAGTTGTTTGGAGCTGGCGATACCTTGGGCAGATTTGCACATTGAGCCAGATTATCCGATCAGGCTGATCTTAGTTCTTTCTGAGGGCGATCGTTTTTGTAGTTATATGCCAGAAAATGCGCTGATTCCGATCGAAGTGCCGTAGGAAGCGATCGCTTTTTTTGAAAGAACCGCAAAGGCGCGTTAGCACGAATGGGCGCGGAAAAAGGAAAGAGGTGAAATCCTCCAGCGCCCATTTTTCTTGGCAATAGACAAGATTGCAAAAGTAAAATGTATTTATGTTTTCATCTGTGTTTATCTGTGGATATCTGTGGTCAAAAAAATCCTAAATTTCGGTCTTTTGGAAGATGTCTAATAGACCTTTGGCAAGGTCGTAGCAAAAACAGTTTCGACTTTACCAAAATCACCAAAAGTCCGGGCTATGATAGAACCTTCTCTGCTACAACTACATAAAAGGCTTCCCAACCCCGAACCCTATGTCAGAAGTGCCTCTTGCAGTTCGTTTAACCACTGCTCCCCTACCTCCTAACGAAGTAGAACGGCTAGAAGCACTGCGTCGATACAATGTTCTCGATACCCCACCTGAAGAAAGCTTCGATCGCATCACTAATCTAGCAGCGCGTCTGTTTGATGTACCGATCGCTCTAGTTTCCTTGGTTGACCAATTTCGCGCCTGGTTCAAATCCTGCTACGGTTTTGACAGCCGCGAAGTCAGGCGCGAGGACAGTATTTGTAGCTTCGCTCTTTTAATTGACGATGTTTTAGTCGTTCCAGATACTAGAAAAGATTCTCGTTTCGCCTGCATCCCTGCGGCGCTGAGCGAACCAGGCGTTCGCTTCTATGCAGGTGCTACTCTAGTCACTCAGGATGGCTTTAATCTTGGTACTATGTGTATTCTGGACACCAAGCCGCGCGACGATTTTAGTGACGAACAGCGAGCCACTCTGGCTGACTTAGCGGCGATGGTAGTTGACCAATTAGAGCTACGGCTAGCTTCTCGCCAAGTTGTCCAGATAAATGCCGCGCTCCAAGAGGCATCTAACGCAGTCTCCGCCGCAACAGGGGAGACGTTTTTCTTCTCCCTGGTGCAACACCTAACTAAAGCTTTGGATGTTGATAGCGCCTACATTGCTCAGATAGTTGGGAACGACAGTGAAACCCTCAGAACTATTGCTGTCTGCATGGGGGGACAAATGGCGGACAACATGGAATACCCTCTGCGCGATACACCCTGTCACGAGGCGATTGAGCAACGTAAGATATGTTGCTATCCCCGTCAGGTTCAAGCCCAATTTCCGCAAGCTAACCTGCTCAGAGAATTGTCTATTGAGAGCTACATTGCTGTGCCGTTGTTTGACTCTACAGGAATGCCATTGGGATTGCTGGCGGTAATGGATGCAAAACCTTTAGCGAATATCCAACTAGCAGAATCTTTGCTGACCATTTTTGCTACAAGGGTGGCAACAGAGTTGGAAAGGCAGCAACTTGAAGCAGAACGCGCTCAAATGCTAGCACGGGAACAGGCAGCAAGAGCAGAGGCGGAAATACAGCGCACTTACCTGCATTCGTTACTGATGAATGCTCCTGCATCTATAGCGATCCTAAACGGGAGTAAGGGTGTTGAACTTGTTTATGAGTTCGCTAACCCACTTTACTATCAACTTGTGGGTAAACAAGAACTGATCGGTAAATCACTTGGCGAATTGTTTCCAGAGCTTGAAAACCAAGGAATCTACGAAATCCTTGATGGCGTGATTGCTACTGGCAAACCATTTGTAGGCAAAGAGTTTCCCATCAAGCTGAACAGGCGGGGGAACCGAACAATTGACGAAGGGTTCTTTAACTTCGTCTACCAGCCTAAGTACGGTCTGGATGGCAAAATTGAAGGCGTGATGGCTTTTGGATTTGAAGTTACCGATCAAGTTTTGTCACGCCAACAAGCTGAGTTACTGGCTGAAGACTTGCGCCATGAACAAAAAGCTTTAAAAGAAAGTGAGGAGCGTTATCGCGCTCTGGTAATTGCTACTTCGCAAGCGGTTTGGACAACAAATGCTGAAGGACTTATTATTGATGACCTACCATCTTGGCAAAGTTTAACAGGTCAAAGTGCTTCAGAAGTTAAAGGATGGGGTTGGCTGAACGCGGTTCATCCAGAGGATAGAGACTACACTGCAAAAAGCTGGATTCATACAATTGAAACGAAAAGTATCTATGAGATTGAGCATCGGTTGCGGACAGCAGATGGAAATTACCGCTATTTCTTTGCTCGTGGCGTACCTGTTTTTGCGGAAGATGGCAGTATTCGAGAGTGGGTAGGCGCTCACACCGATATCACTCCCGCTAAGCAAATTGAGTCAGAACGCGCCCAAATCTTGGCTAGAGAGCAAGCTGCACGCGCCCAAGCTGAAGCCGCGAATCGCATTAAGGATGAATTTCTGGCAGTGCTTTCTCACGAATTGCGATCGCCTCTCAATCCCATTCTCGGTTGGACAAAGCTCCTGCGAACCCGTCAGTTTGACAAGGTGAAGACTGACAAGGCGCTAGAAACGATCGAGCGCAATGCCATATTGCAGACTAGGCTAATTGAAGATTTACTCGACATCTCCCGCATCATGCAGGGAAAAATTAGCTTAAATGTCTGCCCAGTTAATTTAAAATTCCCAATTGAGGCAGCGCTCGAAACTGTACGTTTGGCTGCTGAAGCTAAATCAATCGATTTGAGATTTGTGATGTCGGATTTGGGATTGGAAAATGCACTTGAGAACTCAGTATCTATAGAATATGATGAATTTTCTAGTCATCTAAAATCCCAAGTACAAAATCCAAAATTTCTCGTTTCAGGCGATGCCAGCCGCTTACAACAGATAGTGTGGAATCTGGTGGGCAACGCGATTAAGTTTACTCCTCCCGGCGGGTGTGTTGAAGTTGAACTTTCATTAGTCGAGAGTGCAGAATTATCAACTCAAAAATCTTATGCTCAAATTCAAGTAAGAGATACAGGTAAAGGAATTGGTGGAGACTTTCTTCCTCATGTTTTTGAGTATTTCCGTCAAGCAGATGGCTCAATTAATAGAAGGCATGGCGGACTGGGATTGGGTTTAGCGATCGCACGACATTTGGTAGAAATGCACGGCGGTACTATCTATGCAGAAAGCGAAGGTGAGGGAAAAGGCGCAACGTTTACAGTGCAACTGCCGCTGATGAAGGCGCAAGCGCAGACGATCGAACCCAGCATACCATTTGACGATGCTCTACAACTCAATGGTTTGCGGATACTTGTAGTCGATGATGAACCTGATACCCTGGAACTTCACGTTTTCATGCTCCAACAGTACGGGGCCCAAGCGATCGGAGCAACATCAGCAGCAGAAGCAGTTCAACTCCTCAAAAGACTAAATCCAGATGTGCTGATAAGTGACTTGGGGATGCCAAATGAAGATGGCTACAGTCTCATTCGCCGAGTGAGAGCCTTAGAGTCGCCACAAGGGAGAGCTATTCCAGCCATTGCCGTAACTGCGTATGCTAGGGCAGAAGACAGCACAAAGGCTCTGGAAGCGGGGTTTGGGCGGCATATTTCTAAGCCAGTCGAGCCAGTAGAATTAGTTGAGGCGATCGCCAATCTCATCCGAATTAGGAACAACCAGAAGCTGATAACCTGATATCATGCCAAATCGGCAATAGTCTAAATAAAAATCGCAAAAACTTATGGGCAAAATATGGGAGCTTGACTATTATTCAAAGCCCATTCTGGACGAGAACAAGAAAAAATTATGGGAAGTGCTGATATGCGATAGCCCCCAAGATGTGGTAGAGGAGCCTGAGTCCATCTTCCGGTATGCTAAGTTTTGTTCCAATCAGCAGGTAAATTCTGTTTGGTTGCGGACGGCTTTGGAGGAAGCGATCGCTCAATCTGGGCAACCCCCCCAAAAAATCCGCTTTTTCCGCGTCCAGATGACTAATATGATTACCAAAGCCTGCGAAGATTTGGGTATCCCAGCTTACCCCAGCCGCCGCACATTTAACCTCAATCGTTGGCTCAGATGTCGGATGGAAGAGGTATATCCACACTACCCCGGCTTCGTACCTGTTGGCCCCAATCCCTCTGTGCTAATAGAAAGTCAGCCACCCCTACCCCTACCCGATGCTTTGATCGGACAGCAATGGGCGTTTGTAACTTTAGAGGCATCCGCATTTGCAGAAATGCCGGAATGGGACATTAGCTTTAAAGAAGCTTTTCCTTTGCAGGCGCGGGGAGTGACGCCAGATTCCCTCATTCCAGGTTTGATCATTTTCTCATCTAGAGCTATGCCTTTAGCTGCGTGGATATCCGGTTTGGAACTAGCTTGCCTCAAATTTGACTCTGTGACTCCGGCGAGATTGCTATTAGAAACAGGTGTTAGCGATCGCTGGATTCTGGCTAATATCAAAGATGCAGCCACCATTGCCGAAGCCAAAGGATTTGAAGAAGCCAAGCAAAAAGCCCAAAATGTGCATTTTTTAGCTGTTCAGTCCGATCGTCAAGCAGAATCTTTTGCGGGTTTCTGGCTCTTGCAAGATGATATCGCTTGACAAAAAATCCACAAGCCTGCGTGGCGCGACCTCCACAAATCGCTTACATCCCCAGCCTTAAAAGAACGGGGCTATAGCTCGTTTTTTGGTAAGTTTAGATTTGAGAAGAATAGGACTTACGCATTGGCCCCCCTAACCCCCCAAAGAAAGGGGGGAATAAGTTTTTTCTCCCCCCTTTCTTTGGGGGGTCGGGGGGGCAAAATCAGGATTTTTGCGTAAGTCCTGAAGAAGAAATTTAATTTTTCAATTTTTCAGTCTAAATCGAAAATCGCGTTATGGGTTATGACGATTTCCAACCAGAGGCACTAGCAGAACAGCTCCTCGAACTAGCAGCCAGATCGGGGGCCCAAGCAGCTGAAGTTTATCAGTCGCGATCGCTCTCCAAACCAGTATTTTTTGAAGCCAATCGACTAAAGCAACTGGAAAGCGCCCAAGCTGAAGGGACAGCACTGCGACTGTGGAAAAATGGTTGTCCGGGATTGGCAGTCGCCTATGGGCCAGTGGAACCAAAAGCTTTAGTGGAAAGTGCGATCGCGCTTTCGCACCTCAACGAACCGGAACCAGTAGAACTGGTCGGGGCCACAAAAGCAATATATCCCGATGTAGGACAAGCCGTAACAGTAGAACAACTGGTAGTTTGGGGAAAAGAAGCGATCGCGCTAATTCGAGACGCCTACCCAGAAGTCCTGGTAAGTGCTGAATGGGAATGCGAAGTTGAAACTACGCGCCTAGTCAATTCCCAAGGACTCGATTGTTCGCACACCGATACTACCCTCAGCTGCTATCTAGGCACAGAATGGGTGCGAGGCGATGATTTTTTGAGCGTTGCTGACGGACAAACCCAGCGCGACAGCCTAGATCCTGTAGCGCTGGCGCAACAAATTTTACAGCGGTTGAATTGGTGTAAAGAAAACGTTTCACCTTCCGTCGGTCGGGTGCCGGTGTTATTCACCGCCAAAGCCGCCGACATGATCTGGGGCACCGTCCAAGCTGCTTTGAACGGCAAAATGGTCATAGAAGGCGCTTCTCCTTGGAGCTCTAGCCACAGCTGCAAGGTAATTTCCGAAGCCTTGACCCTCGAACAACGGCCTGATCGTGGCCCATTTAGCTGCCCCTTCGATGATGAAGGCACTCCCACCCGACCCCTGACCTTTATCAAAAATGGCATCTTGCAGCTTTTTTACACCGACACCACTACTGGTCGGCGTTTAGGATCGGGCACTACCGGCAATGGATTTCGTCCCGGATTGGGCAGCTATCCCACCCCAGGTTTATTTAACTTGCTCATTCAACCCGGATCGGGGTCAATGCTTGACTTAATCGCTCAAATGGATGATGGATTGGTCGTCGATCAAATGCTGGGGGGCAGTGCCGGGATTTCTGGAGAATTTTCCATCAATATCGATCTGGGCTACCGGGTAAGTGGCGGTCAAATCGTCGGCAGAGTCAAAGATACTATGGCCGCCGGTAACGTTTACACAGCCCTCAAGCAAGTCATCGCACTGGGAGGTGATGCCGAGTGGAATGGCAATTGCTACACACCTTCTTTGATCGTAGAAGGTTTATCAGTTACAGGAAGACAGTAAACCGACATCTAATCCCAACATCGGTAATCAACCGCCCATAAATCGGCAACGGCTTATGTAAAGTTTTCATAAAGTTTAAAGGAACGCTATGAGGGCAAAATCTCCCTAAACCCTTGTTAGAAGGGTATTTTTATCACAATTTAATTTTAAAGTTTTGATAAAGTTGTGGCTCACTACAGAGTCACACCGATCCCCAAACACAAAACTTCGTGGTAGTCTGTTGCAGTTACAAATTCAGAAGTGTACACGGAACGAGTACGAGTTTACAGGGTCGAATTCTACGGTCGGGTGCTATCCCCTGCCATAAAAAGCAACATCAGTAGCGGCCTCTATCTCGATTCACGAAAAGCCTATGAATCTAAAACTTTGGAGTGGCCTTATTGCCGCTTTACTTACAACTGCATTTAGTACTACATCATCCAGTCATGCAGAAGCTACCAAAGCAATTGAGCAACAAACTGAAGCCTCGTCCACGATCGGCGGTCAGCGGTCAGCGGTCAGCGGGAATACAACGGACAACGGACAACTGACAGCTGACAAAACTACTTCTGCTTTAGCTTCTCTTCAGGCGACCCAAGAGCGAGTTGATGCAGTCAGGATGGGTACAGGGTATGAGCTTAGCAGTAAGACAGAACCCCAGGAAAATAAGGCTAACTTGCCTAGACTTCAAACAAATCGCTCTGGTGAAACTAGATCTGGGCTAACGCCCAGTCCGCGCCTTGAAGCAGATACTATCGCCCAGGTTAAACCCCACGAATTTGCAGGTCGTCAGGCTGCAACGCTTTACTTGCGCGATATTCCCGTCCTTACCTTTCTTAGTTCTGCCTCAGCTAGTCAGATCGCGATCGATCCGGTTTGGCGAGCAACAGCGGTCGCTACAAGGATAAATCAGCTTAATCGCGACAAAATAGATGCTAATACTATTACAGTTGTCTGGAATAGTACTCGCGATGCTTCAATAACACTACCGTCTTCCACAACAAGACTTAACGGACAACAACAGTTTCAGTCTGCAATTCCCTCTAGTCGCCATACATCCCAAGCAAGAGAAACGGGCGTAAGCTACATCGTTAAAGTAGGTGGTGAAAACCTAGTCGAGATCAATGCAGATACCATCCTTCCAGACACTACCAACAACCTTGCTGAAGATGCCCTCCAAGTAACCAATCGACTCCGCCGACTCATATCCAACGCTCCGCCCTTGAGGTATATTGCCGGTATACCCGCGCCAAAGCCAGTACAAATTACCTTAAGGGCGATTCCAGTGGTATCAAGCGTGAGAGGATTGGCTTCCTGGTATGGCCCAGGCTTTCATGGCAATCGCAGCGCCAACGGTGAGATTTTCAACCAAAATGCTCTAACCGCCGCCCATCGTACCTTACCTTTTGGAACCCAAGTACGGGTAACGAACCTCAATAACGGTCTTTCTGTTGTAGTACGCATTAACGACCGTGGGCCTTATTCTGGGAGACGGATTATCGATCTTTCAGCAGCAGCAGCCCGAAGCTTGGGAATGATGCAAACTGGAGTGGCGACAGTAAGCTTAGAAGTTCTGGGCAAACCGCAAACCGTAGCTCTAGATGAAAATTAACGCTACAGGGAGAGTCATTAGTCATTGGTCATTAGTGAGATTTACCAATGACCAATGACTAATGACTAATGACCAATGACTAACAACTAATTAACAAAAGTGCTAGTTTTTACTACGGTTGCTGCGCTGCACTGTTATTTGCGTATAGGCCAGCTTGAAGGAGATGGGATAGAGCAAGGGGTCGGCTTGGTTCCTACTATGGGAGCTCTGCACGCTGGTCATCTGACGCTTCTAGGACGTGCTAGACAACAAAATTCTATTGTCATTGTCAGCATTTTTGTTAATCCGTTGCAATTTGGACCGAGTGAAGATTTTCAAAAGTATCCCCGCCAATTAGAACCGGATCGGCAACTATGTGAAAAAGCTGGGGTAGATGCTATTTTTGTCCCCACTGCTGAAGAGATGGGAATGAATGGGAACGGGGGAGTGGGGGAGCGGGGGAACGGGAAAACGGGGGAAAATTTTTCACTCAGCACTCAAGAAGCACTCACGCAGGTTGTTCCTCCAGAATCGATGACATCTGTTTTGTGCGGTCGTTCCCGCGTCGGTCATTTTCAAGGAGTTGCCACAATTGTGACTAAACTCTTGAACCTGGTACAGCCGACTAGGGCTTATTTTGGTCAGAAGGACGCTCAGCAACTAGCTATCATTCGGCGTCTGGTGGCAGATCTAAATTTACCTGTGGAAATTGTCGCCTGTCCGACGGTGCGCGAGTCTTCTGGACTGGCGCTTAGTTCTCGGAATCAGTATCTGACAGCCCAGGAGAAAGAGGAGGCGTCAGTTTTGTATCGCAGCTTACGGCAAGCGGAACGGGCGTTTTTGGCAGGTGAACGATCGAGTGCCGAATTGATTGCTCTGGTTAAGCTAGAATTGGCAATGGTTCCGACTATTGAACTTGAGTATGTCGAGTCGGTAGACCCTACTACTTTGATACCTTTAGACAAAATTGAGGAGGTCGGACTTTTGGCTCTAGCAGCGAGGTTGGGTTCTACCCGCCTCATTGATAATATTCTTCTCAGAAACCGTCAGCCTATTGTGGCAATTGATGGCCCAGCAGGAGCGGGAAAATCTACTGTAGCTCGTCAGGTAGCCCAAGCTTTGGGGCTGCTATATCTGGATACGGGAGCTATGTATCGAGCTGTAACTTGGCTGGTTCTGCAATCTGATATTCCAATTGAGGATGAACCGTCGATCGCAGAAATGGTGTGCAAGTGTGAAATAATCCTGCGGATGAGCGATGAGCCCCAAGCTCCCGTCCGCGTCTGGATTAACAGCCAGGAGGTCACGCAAGCCATTCGCAGTTTAGAAGTGACATCCCAAGTTTCTGCTATAGCAGCTCAGCTCAGCGTCCGTCAGGAGCTAGTTAAACAACAGCAGTTGTGGGGCGAAAAAGGCGGCATTGTTGTGGAGGGCCGCGACATTGGCACTCATGTTTTCCCAGATGCAGAACTCAAAATCTTCTTAACTGCTTCAGTACATGAGCGAGCTAAGAGGCGTCAGCAGGAACTGAAAAATCAAGGTGAGGCAGACCTAAGTTTAGAGCAGATGGAGCAAAACCTTGTCTTACGCGACTGGAAGGACAGCAACCGCGATGTAGCGCCCTTGCAAAAAGCACCCGATTCTATTGAGATCCTAACTGATGGTCTCAGCATAGCTGAGGTTACCGATCGAATTGTCAGCCTCTACAAGGAAGAGGGGCTATAAAAGTGAAAAGTCAAAAACCCAAAGTCAAAAGAAGATAGGGGCTAGGGAAGAAAGAAGAGTTTAGATTTTTAATTTTAGAAGGAGATAAGATTTATTTTAAATCTGAAATTAAAAATCTAAAATCTAAAACCTTAAATTCCAATAATACCTGGTGGTGGAGTGAAATGAGAAGTAAATTGACTCATAGGAACCCTATAACTGTAAGGCTTTTAGTATTCATTACCCTCGTTACTGGTGCTTGTTGTTTTGTCATCGGTATTCACTTTTTTGCCAACCAATCTGTCGCTCGAACCCCAGGGGCTTCTGTGTCTGAGCTAGAGCCCTTACCTCGACAGCGGATTTTAAACTCAGAAGTCGCTCTTGAAAAATTAACTCCATCCCCACAATTTCCGGTCATCCAGCCTCACCTTCAAGTAAATGAAGATGCAATACCTCTCAACTCATACCCTGAGTCAAACATTGAGAAAACAGATACCAAACAAAGTCAAGAAATCCCACAAGGGGGAATAAAAACCAAAACTTTTGCAGTACCCACTCAGTTTCAGGGAAAAACCTTTAATAAGATAGCTATTTCGGGGGAACAGAAAGTTATTGCCCTCACATTTGATGATGGGCCTTGGCCTAAAACTACTTTACAAGTGTTGAATATTTTAAAGAAGAACAACATCAAGGCGACGTTTTTTTGGGTGGGGCAATGCGTAAAAAATTATCCACAATTGGCGCAGCAAGTAGTAGCGGAGGGACACGCTATAGCCAACCATACGTGGAGCCACTCTTACCGCAAGATGAACGCTAGTCAAGCTGCTCATGAAATTGATGACACAGCAGATTTGATCTACAAAACTACGGGAGTGAGAACATTTCTATTTCGTCCGCCCGGTGGTATTATGAATAATGGGCCAGCAGGTTATGCTGAGCAAAAAAACTATGCTATAGCTAAGTGGTCTAACGACCCGATGGATTATCGTCCTCTGCCTGCACAAAAGTTGATTAAAAACGTTCTCCGTAAGGCTAAATCGGGCGATATCGTGCTGATGCACGATGGTGGTGGAAACCATTCTGCAACTGTGAGAGCTTTACCTGAAATAATCGATAAGCTCTCGTCGCAGGGGTACAAGTTTGTGACTGTGCCGGAACTTTTAGAAATGAAAGATAGGGAACAGTGAAATTTTAGATTTGAGATTTCAAATTTGAAATCTAAGAGGATGTTTGAGAAGTATCAGACGAGCCCCCCTAGCCCCCCTTTTTAAGGGGGGAACAAGAGCCTCAAAGTCCCCCTTTTTAAGGGGGATTTAGGGGGATCTCAGGGTTGGTGTATCGCAAGCAACTGTTGACTGAACCGAACTGAGAACTTTTTCTTGAGCAACTTCTGGATTAACTTCTGGAGAATCAGCTTCTGAGGGAGGCACAACTTGCCAGAATTTAGGTAAAAATTCTGCCCAGTTCTCAAGAATAATCTTAGCTTTTTGGCTGCTGGTGCGATCGCTATGAGCTTCTATCAGCTCCTTCAATTGCCGTTCCCCAACAGCAGTCGCTACTCGTTGAAGCTTGACAATTTCTGGATTCACATAAAGCGGAAAGCTGCCATCCTCATCGAGGAAGTAGGCCAAACCGCCAGTCATGCCAGCACCCACATTCCGGCCCACCTTGCCCAACACGACGATAACTCCACCAGTCATATATTCGCAGCAGTGATCGCCAGCGCCTTCTATGACTGCGACTCCAGCAGAGTTCCGCACCGCAAAGCGCTCGCCTGCTTGACCGCTGGCAAACAAAGTGCCGCCAGTTGCGCCGTACAGACAGACATTGCCAACTAGAGCAGTTTGTGCCCAGTCGTAGGTAGCTTCTGCGGGGGGTTTGATGATAATTTCGCCGCCGTGCATACCTTTGCCCACATAGTCATTGGCTTCCCCTTCCAGTCGCAAAATCATGCCGGGGAGGTTGAAGGCACCAAAGCTTTGACCGGCGGAACCGATAAAGTTGAGGGAAATCTGGCCTTCAAAGCCGTTGTTGCCGTATTGAGATGCTAGAGCACCTGCAAGTCTTGCGCCCACCGTTCGGTCAGTATTCACCACCCGCAATGTCTTGCTTACTACGGTCATCTCGCGGATGGCTAGCTGAATTTCTGGGTCGTTTAACAGTTCGTCATCCAGAACTGGCCCGTTGCTGTGAACTTTTTCGTGGTTTAACAGCGTGCGATTTTCTCTCGTATCCGGTAATTGCAGCAAGCAATCTAAATTGAGCGATCGCGTCTTGGCAAGCTTAATATCCGATCGCGTCTTCAACAAGTCGGCCCGACCAATAACATCCTGCAACGAAGAATAACCCAAATGCGCCAGGATTTGTCGTACTTCCTCCGCTATGAAGTAGAAGAAATTCACTACGTTTTCCGGTACGCCAGTAAACCTCTTCCGCAGTTGCTCTTGCTGGGTGGCCACTCCTACGGGGCAGTTATTTGTATGGCAGATCCGCGCCATAATGCAGCCTTCCGCAATCATGGCTACAGAACCGAAACCGTACTCTTCGCCGCCCATCAGGGCTCCCATGAGTACGTCCCAGCCTGTTTTGAAGCCGCCATCCACCCGGAGAATAACGCGATCGCGCAATTGATTTTCCATCAACACGCGATGCACTTCGGTAAGACCAAGTTCCCACGGAGAACCAGCGTGCTTAATAGAACTCAGCGGCGATGCGCCCGTGCCTCCATCGTGACCGGAAATTTGAATGATATCCGCATTTGCCTTCGCCACCCCAGCAGCGACGGTGCCGATGCCAATTTCCGCGACCAGTTTGACAGATACAGGTGCTTTGGGATTAATTTGGTGCAAATCGAAAATCAGTTGAGCCAAATCCTCGATCGAATAAATATCGTGATGGGGAGGCGGCGAAATCAGCGTCACACCGGGCTTCGATCGCCTTAGCATGGCGATATAGGGACTTACCTTTTTTCCGGGCAATTGACCGCCTTCCCCCGGTTTGGCGCCTTGGGCGATCTTAATTTCTATTTGCTTGGCATTCATCAAATACTCTGGCGTCACCCCAAAACGACCCGACGCCACCTGCTTGATAGCGCTGGAAGCCGTATCGCCCATTTTTAGACCATTGAGGTGGGGAAATAGGGCAGATTTTCCATCCGCACCCACATCGTTCAGTACCTTATAGCGTACCGGGTCTTCGCCACCTTCCCCAGAATTCGACTTACCGCCGAGTCGGTTCATTGCGATCGCCAACACCTCGTGAGCTTCTGGCGACAAGGCACCCAGAGACATTCCCCCAGTGCAGAAACGCTTGACGATGGACGCAACCGACTCTACTTCTGACAAAGGGATGGGTGTGCGATCGCTCTTAAACTCCAACAAATCCCTGAGCGCCGTTATCGGTCTACCTTGTAAGTATTTCCGATAAGTTTCGTAGTGATCGTATCCACTTTGGATTTTGCGCGAAGTGGGCGTCTTGGCGGTTCCCGTCACGATGCCCACCTTCGCAAGAGAAGATTTCGGATTTTGGATTGAAGAATCTTCCTCCTCCCCATATTCCATCTCCTTAAATACAGCCACCGCCTTATGCAGCGCCTTAGCCATTTCCGGGCTGTTCATGTGGAATTCGCCACCCGGACGGTACTGAACGAAGCCAAAATTCTCCAACTTCTTAAAGGTGAGTTCTGGAAAAGCTTTGGAGTGGAAAGACATTACCTCTGAAGCCAATTCCGCCACAGTCAAACCGCCGATGCGAGATGCAGTACCCGCAAAGCCCAAATGCAGCAAATCCGAACCGATACCTATAGCCTCAAAAATTTGCGCCCCTTGGTAACTCGATAACAGGGAAATGCCCATCTTCGACAAAATCTTCAGCAAACCATCTTCCACCGCCTTGCAATAGTTCGCTTCCGCCTTCCCTAAAGTACAAGATAGAATCTTGCCTCGTTCCATGAAACTTTGGGTTTTGGGATTGCGCCACCAAGTCCGTACCGTTTCCAGACCGAGATACGGGCAGATGGCGCTTGCACCGTAGCCTAGAAGACAGGCAAAATGGTGAGTACTCCAGCATTGAGCCGTATCGACAATAATAGAAGCCTTCATCCGCAGCCCCTCGCGAATCAGGTGGTGATGTACAGCTCCTACAGCCAGCAGTGGAGGAATGTAGGTATAATTCTCATCCAGGCCGTGACCATCTCGATCGCTCAAAATTAAAATCTTCTTTCCATTTCGCACTTCCTCAGCTGCTTTGGTACAGAGTTTGCGAACTGCAACCCCCAGACCTTCTGGCCCAGCGGCGATTTCAAAAAGTGTAGATAAGGTAGACGTTTCAAATTCAGGATCGAGATTGCGGATAGCATCCAATTGAGCCTCGTTCAAGACTGGCGACTCCAGCTTCAGCAACCCTGCATATTCAGGCAATGCTGCCAACAAATTCCCCTTCAAGCCCAAATACATACTCAGAGACATTACCAGCTTCTCTCGCAAAGGATCGATCGCTGGATTAGTTACTTGAGCAAATCGCTGTTTAAAATAGTCATAAAGTAAATGCGGCTTTTGCGACAGGACGGCTAAAGGAATGTCATCTCCCATGCAGAAAGTGGGTTCCTTCGCACTAGATGCCATTTCTTCAACAATCATTTCCACATCTTCCAGTGTGTAGCCGAAAGCAGTTTGATGGCGCAGCAAGGTGTTAGCTTCCATTGCAGGCGTTTCCGTTTCCGGTTGAACCGCCAGAGAATGACGCAATTTCAACCATTCACCGTAGGGCAATTCTTTGGCAATACGCTGCTTAATTTCCCAGTTTTTGAGAATCTCGCCATTCTCCAAGTCAACAGCGATCGTTTGACCAGGGCCGAGGCGACCTTTTTCCAATATGTCTGCTTCGGGTATATCTACGACGCCCGCTTCTGAAGCCACAACAATATAACCGTCGCGAGTTATGGTATAACGAGCCGGTCTCAGACCATTGCGATCGAGGGTTGCCCCCACCTTCTTGCCATCCGCGAACACGAGCAAAGCCGGACCATCCCAAGATTCTTGAATGCCGCTGTAATATTCGTAAAAATCAACAATTTCGGGATATTTCTCTAGATCGGGCTGGTTTTTATAAGCTTCCGGCACCATAATCATCAAAGATTCCTCTTGCGATCGCCCGGACTGCACCAGCAATTCCAGCACATTGTCCAGCGTAGCGGAATCGCTGTTATCCCGATCGACAATTGGTTTGAGGTCTGACAAACGATCGCCCCAAACCTCGCAGTCCAAATCCGCCTCCCGCGCTACCATCCAGTTGATATTGCCCAAAAGCGTATTGATTTCGCCATTGTGTCCCAAAAACCTCATCGGCTGGGCTAGCGGCCACTTGGGCATCGTGTTGGTGCTAAAGCGGCGGTGATAGATAGCGAAATTACTCGCATACACGGGATTTTTTAAGTCCGTGTAGAATTCGCCCAAGACTGCCGATCGCACCATCCCCTTGTAGACGATCGTGCGACTGGAGAACGAGCATACATAAAAATCGCTACCGAGTCCTGTAGGTTGCGAACCTTGTCGATTTTCAGCTCTTAGCGCCTTCTCAATTCGCTTGCGAACCGCAAACAAAGTTCTTTCTAGGGAGTCCCCCCGCAAATCATCGCTGGTGACCAATAACTGCTCTATACGCGGTTGGTTTTCCCTCGCTTGGGTTCCTAGCGTTTCTGGCTCAACAGGTACTTCCCGCCAACCCAAAAGTTTCAACCCCGCACCAGCCAATATCCCCTCAACAACTTGCTTGCACTTCAGTTGCCTTGCCGCATCCTGGGGCAAAAACACCATTCCCACCGCAATAGAGTCGGTTTCCGGCATAGGTCGCGCATTTTGTGCAAACCACTGACTCAACAATTCCCAAGGAATAGCCGTCATCAAGCCAGCGCCATCCCCTGAATCTCGATCGGCGCTGCAACCGCCCCGATGTTCCAGACAAGCCAGCGCAGACAGGGATTTAGCGATCAGTTCGTGGCTTACTACGCCCTCTTTATTGGCGATAAAGCCAACGCCACAAGCATCTCGTTCTTCTACCAACCACCGTTGACCGCGATACCCGATAGGTGAATCAAAATTCAGCCCGTTTTGTTGTTCGTTTTGAGGCACGCTTGTTTTATCCATGTAAATATCCATTTTTTTGCAGTTCAAGAGGTGATAGTAATTTAATGAGTGATAGTTGTGTACCCGGAGAGCGGCATCGGGTCAACCGCTGCCGCTTTTGCATAGAGACATTTTGTAAAAATTTAAGTACGCAAGCTTATCAAAAGGGCTAGGAAAGTCAAAAGTCACTCATTCAAAAGTCAAAATGGGCATCGGGCATGGATTCGGAGGGAAGAAACGGAAAAATAAGGCGAGCGCCGTTTATTATGTCTGATATCTTTATATTTTTATATGTCTCAGCCATTATAATCAAATACTCAGTTTCTTTTAAATACCTTGAAATTTTGAATCTTTCGGAATTGTTAGCTTTTGTGCATAAAAATAACATTTTTATGCCTCTGCTCCTCTGCTCCTCTGCTCCTCTGCTCCTCTGCTCCTCTGCTCCTCTGCTCCTCTGCTCCTCTGCTCCTCTGCTCCTCTGCTCCTCTGCTCCTCTGCTCCTCTGCTCCTCTGCTCCTCTGCTCCTCTGCTCCTCTGCTCCT
>NZ_JAIQZM010000063.1:6092-20213 GCF_023333595.1 Argonema galeatum A003/A1 | reverse complement strand
ATGCCTAGAAAATGCACGGCTTTCATCCCACACCAAATAAGATTATGGTGTGGGGATTCCCGCCTTTATCAGCTAACTTCGTTGTCGCAGCTGTGGACAAGGTTGGCCCGGCGGTAGTGCGAATCGATTCTGCACGGACGGTGAGGCGTCAAGCACCGGGTGATGAATACAACGATCCCTTCTTTCGACGGTTTTTTGGCGGTGATGCACCCGTACCGCCTGCCGAGCGGACTGTGCGGGGGACTGGATCTGGCTTTTTGATCAATGCCGAGGGGCAAGTTCTCACGAATGCCCATGTCGTCGATGGTGCGGATACAGTGACTGTAACGCTTAGGGATGGTCGCACTTTTCAGGGGAAAGTTCTTGGTGAAGATCCGTTGACCGATATTGCAGTAGTTAAGATTAACGCTAATAATTTGCCAGTTGTTGCATTGGGTAATTCCGATCTGTTACGTCCCGGACAATGGGCGATCGCAATTGGTAATCCCCTGGGTTTAGACAAAACCGTCACCGTAGGCGTCATCAGCGCCACAGACAGAACTAGCTCTCAAGTAGGCGTTCCCGATAAGCGCATTGGTTTTATTCAAACCGATGCAGCTATTAATCCCGGTAACTCTGGAGGCCCACTCCTAAACGCTCGCGGCGAAGTGATTGGTATCAACACAGCCATCATTGGTGGAGCCCAAGGGTTAGGTTTTGCCATTCCCATCAATACAGCACAACGAATTGGCCAGCAACTAATTGCTAAAGGAAAAGTTGAACATCCTTTTGTTGGCATCCAGATGGCAACCCTCACGCCAGAAATTAAGGAAAGAATCAAAAATTCTGCCAATGGTAACATCAGCGTGCAGGCAGATAAAGGAGTTTTAGTAGTCCGCGTAGTCCGCAATTCTCCTGCTGATAAAGCCGGACTACAGCTAGGAGATGTAATCCAAAAAATTGACAATCAAAGCGTTACCACAGCTGATAAAGTTCAGCAGATAATAGAAACTCGGAACGTGGGTGACAGCTTGCAGATGGATGTGCAGCGCAATTGGCAAAGTCAAAGCGTACAAGTGCAGCTAGGCGCTTTCCCAGTTCGACGAGACGAACCTTAATTCCTACTGCCTTCGGGCTAGAAGATTTTGTAGGGGCGAAGCATTGCGGAATTAACATTTCGGTTTTGAGTTAAGGTTATTCCGCAATGCTAATGCCTACGGCACGCTATGCGCTCTCGTCGCAGGCTACGCCAACGCGAACGCCCGACCACTATACATACTCTTCCACAACCGTTGGGAGTAAATAGTCAAGTTCTTCAATGGAGAGCTTGAACTATTTAGGTATGCGTTAAAATACATAAGACTTACGCTTTTCTCCCCCCTAGCCCCCCAGATTTGGGGGGTCGGGGGGGCAAAACCAAAGGTTAGTGCGTAAGTCCCGATCCAGATATTTCAGATGCCTCTTTTTAATCTCCCGACCGACATGGCTAAAATTCTGCAAGTTTCCCAACTCGGAAATCCCGTACTCCGGCAGCAAGCACAGCCGATTGACGATCTTGGCGATCGCAGTATTCAAAAATTAATCGACAACTTGATGGCAACAGTTGCCAAAGAAAATGGCGTCGGTATTGCCGCACCCCAGGTAGCACAATCTTATCGCTTGTTTATTGTCGCATCTCGTCCCAATCTCAGATATCCTCACGCACCGAAAATGGAGCCAACGGCGATAATTAATCCGCGCATTATTGCACACTCATCAGAAGTCGTAAAAGATTGGGAAGGTTGTCTCAGCATTCCGGGAATTCGCGGTTTGGTTCCCAGATATCAAGCAATTGAAGTTGAGTATACCAGCCGAGATGGTAAGCAGCATCGGCAAGAATTAACAGATTTTGTTGCCCGAATCTTTCAACATGAATACGACCATCTCAATGGTATCGTCTTTTTAGAGCGTGTAGAAAGTACTCACGAATTGATGACTGAACAAGAGTATGAGCAGCGAATTGTTCAAAATCAAAATGGATAAATTTTTGAAAGTTGGAAATATCAGTAATTATGAATTGCTATCACTGGCTGTTGTGTTTGAGCTTTTTTCTCGGTAGTCCTCCTGATATTATTAGAGAACTAAACGTAATAATACTTCGATAATCACAATTTATCTACTTGTACCAACTTCCGTTCAAAAGCGTATTAGTCTACAAAGCGTGGACTTTCGCTATTAGCCTGGGGTTTGAACCCCAGGCGGGCTTTGTCTACTACGCAATGAAGCGTTTGGCTATAGGTGCTACTAAACAAAAACTCAACCGCAAGCAAGGGCGGTTGAGTGCTTGAGCGATTTGATTAATTCACTCCTACGATTAAATCGGCAGTATTAATGCTTTTTATTTGGAATTCTGAGAATTCCTGGGCTTCTTTTTGAGAGGTTTTGTGTATTGGATTACAGTTCTCTTGTGCAGTTTCGCAACTTTCCTGCTGGGCCGCAAATAGTGGAGTTCCTATATGGCAACCCTTCCACGCACCTTGCACTGATACGCCAAGCATTTCGCAAGACCCCCCCCGCCGCCCAATGGGTTTGTAATATTTACAATACTTGCACGCTGAAACAGGGGGATTTAGGGTTTTCATAAGAGGATTCCTTTTAAAAATATTTTCATGCCAAAACTGGTCTACCTTTTTTAAAGTATGCAGCAAAATTTACAAGTCTGCTTAACTTGTAGTATTTGCAATAAAAACCTTGCATTTCCTTACAAAAAATCATGAATGGAATTTACACTAGCGTTAGTGTTAACTCTATTTAAGTTAAGCAAACGCAACATCATTTCAAATTACATATATCTTGTGATCCCCAACACACTATTTGGGCAAGTAATTGCGTAATAAGTTGCGTTGGGATGGGTCATTATGTGTGTGAAGCGTAGACGTTGGGGATCGAACTAAGGTTTCCTCAGCTTAATCTATCTGTAGGCAGAGGAAGAGCGCTATTATTATGATAGACCCTTTTTAGGCAGGCGACTGGGCGCGATCGGCAGTAATAAGTTCTTTGGCGTTGCTTTTCTGGTAAACTTGGCTAAATTCTGCGCCCAAAAACAAAATTTGAGCCGAATAAAAAACCCAGGTAAGAATGCTTACGAGGGAGCCTGCTGCGCCATAAGCAGAAGTTAAACCAGTCTTCCCCAGATAGAAACCAAGCAGGAACTTGCCGATCTCGAATAGTACTGCCGCGATCCCCGCCCCGATCCAAACATCTCCCCAAGCAATTTTGGCATCCGGCAGGATTTTATAAATCATTGCAAACAGCAGCGTGACAAGTCCATAAGAGATGAGAAAGTTAAATACTTGCCAGAGGTAGGTATAACCGGGTACAAACGTTTTTAAATAAGTACCTAAAATCACAAGCATTGTGCTGATTACCAGGGATACGAGCAGTAAAAATGCGATCGCCAATACCATTGAAAAAGATAAGAGGCGTTTGCGAAGAAAGTGCTTGATACCGTTCCCTGGTTTGGGTTCGACTTGCCAGATTATATTTAGCGACTTTTGAAGTTGATTAAAAACGACACTTGCGCCCAAAACGAGAAAGCCGATATTAAGAAGGGTGGGGATAATGCCTTGACTGGGATCTAGGTAACTGGCGTTTTCAATGGCTGTCTGGATGAGTGAGGCAGCATCTTTGCCAATTAAACTTTGAATTTGGGTTACCAGTTCTCCTTTTGCCGCCTTTTCGCCGAAGATTGCACCTGCTAGAGCGATCGCAATAACCAACAGCGGTGCCAGAGAAAACACGGTATAATATGCAAGTGCAGCAGCCATCAGCGAAGCTCGATCCTGTCTCCACTGAGAAAATGTTGTTTTCAGCAACATCCAAATTGTTCTGATACTCATCGATACAAGCTCCCAAGCTGACAGATTACCAACTGCAAAGCCATTTTTTCGCAACGAGAAGCTTTTACACCAGCACCACAAGAGGTAGTTTGAACTTTAGGAGCAAGATTGGAGACACTGCTAGTTCCCGAAGCTGAATCGCACCCTTCACCCCTCCATCAAAAACAACCGCAGCGGATCTAAACGGATATACCAAGGCAAAGGTCTATCTTTAAGAACAGCCCACTTTTCTTTAAAAACCTCCGCTTGCAAGTGATAATCCTTAGCATTTACTGGCGGCGCGTGCAGCTTCAAATAAAGAGTCATTCTGTGAGGAGTTTCACTCGTCTGCGCCACCCAACACAAAAACGTATTCTCTTTATTATCATCCTCTGGAAAAGTGAAATGATGAGCGCGAATTCCCACATACGCCAACGGGTTAGGAATTGGCTCAATTACCCGCAAAGTGCAACCCCAATCCAAAGCCTCAACCTCTCTTAGCCCCTCCTTCTCAAAGTGGAGTTTGGGGACATCTGCGCGAGAGAAATTCTTGCATCCAGTCAATTGAGCGACAGTGAAAGTGCGAGGATGTTCAAAAATCTCTTCCTTCCCACCATAAGCAGCAACTTTGCCTTCCGAAAGTACCAACAAATTTTGGCAAATTCGATAAGCTTCTTCCAAATTGTGAGTAACAAATAACGTCACGCCTCGATAATTAGAAAGCGTTTCGATTAACTGCTTTTCCAACTGACTGCGTAAGTAAGTGTCGAGTGCAGAAAAAGGCTCATCCAACAGCAAAATTTCCGGTTCAATAGCTAAAGCCCTCGCCAAAGCCACTCGCTGCTGCTGTCCACCAGAAAGTTCGCGAGGATATCGGTTTTCCAATTCCTGCAATTGCACCAAAGTTAGTTGTTCTCTTACTCGCTGATTTCGTTCTAAGTTGGATAACTTTGGCAAACCAAAAGCGATATTTTCAGCCACAGTCATGTGAGGAAACAAAGCGTAATTCTGAAACAAAAAACCAACCCTGCGCTGATGACTGGATAAGTTAATTCCTCTTGTCGAATCAAACAAAACCCGCCCATTTAGAACAATTTGTCCCCGTGTAGGAGTTGACAAACCTGCAATGCAGCGAAGCATCATGCTTTTTCCAGCACCAGAAGCACCCAACACGCCCAAAGTTTCTCCAGCTAGGTTGAATGCGACTGATAGGGAAAAGTCAGAAAGTTGCTTTTCGATATTTATAAATAGTTGGGAATTGGTGATTAGCGATTGGTGATTGGTGATTTGCGAGCGGTGATTGGTGATTGTTCTTCTATTCCCAGTTTTCAATCCACCTGACCAAAAATTAACAGCAGTGAGAACTGATAAGGAAATAGCCAAAATCACAAAAACCCAAATAAGGGCTAGATTCATATCCCCCGCTTCTACAGCAAAATAGATAGCGACTGGGATAGTTTGCGTTTGTCCGGGGATATTTCCAGCTAGCATCAAAGTTGCACCAAATTCACCCAATGCACGGGCAAAAGATAGCATCGTCCCCGCTACAATTCCTGGCAATGCTAGAGGTAAAATAACTCGCCAAAACACCCTCCATTCGGAAGCTCCAAGAGTTCTGCCAGCACTAATAAGATTACTATCGATTTGTTCAAATGCTCCCAATGCTGTTTTGTACATCAGCGGGAAAGCTACTACTGTTGCCGCGATAACTGTAGCAGGCCATGAGAAAATAATTGTTATTCCCAATGACAATAATATTTGTCCGATCGGGCCGTTTTTACCAAGCAGCAAGAGTAACAAAAACCCGACTACTGTCGGCGGTAAAACGAGGGGAGAAATAAAAATTCCTTCAATTAATCCTTTACCTTTGCCGCGATATCCCAGCATCCACTTTGCTGCCGCAATTCCCAGAAAGAAGGTAACGATCGTGGCGATGAAAGCAGTTTTTAGGGATATCCATAATGGGGATAAGTCATTAGTCATTGGGAAATTTTAAATTGCAGATTTTAATAAGATTGCTCTCGTCAAATTATCTGTTGTCATCGTTTGGTTTAATTTTTTACCGCAGATGAAGACAGATGCACGCAGATGCACGCAGATAAGAATAAGAACAAGAATTTTTTAGGTAACCCATAACCTAATAACTAGCAACTTACGTTATTACCTATTAGACATTGTAAAACCGTACTTCTCAAATACTGCTTTGGCGAGATTGCTAGAGAGAAACTGCACAAAGTCTCTGGCGGTAGGGATGTTTTTACTGTTTTTCAGCACTGCTACTGGATATACAATAGGAGAATGTAAATTTTCTGGTGCGATCGGCCCCTGTTTAACTCCATTGGATTGCTTCGCATCAGTTATGTAAACAATCCCAGCATCCACATTTCCCGTTTCCACGTAGGTAAGCACCTGACGCACGTTGTTGGCGTAAACAATTTTCGGTTTGATTTGCTCGAAAATACCCAAATTATTTAGCACTTCTTGTGCATATTGTCCAGCCGGTACACTCCTGGGTTCCCCAATCGCAATTCGCTTCACCTGCGAACTGGTTAAATCTCTGAAACTCCTCAGTGCAGGCGCATTTTTAGGTGTAATTAAAACAATGCGGTTATTCAGCAGAGTTTTGCGAGTTTCTGTAATCAGCAATCCCTTTTCCTGCAAAGCATCCATTTGTTTAGCTGCGGCTGAAAAGAAAACATCAACGGGGGCCCCTTGTTCGATCTGTTGCTGGAGGGCACCGGAAGCGCCAAAATTATACGTAACGGCGATATTCGGCTTGCTGCGGGTATAAATTCGCTTAATTTCTTGCAAAGATTCGGTGAGACTAATAGCGGCGGATACGGTTAATGGCGATCGGCCCTGCGCGATCGCAAAATATCCCGTTTTTACATAACCGAAGCCGACTGTCAACATTACTACAGCAGCTATCCCAGCGATAAAGGTAACGATCCGTCTTCTTTTCATTTGCTTAATGCGATCGCGCTATGTGTTAAATGCAAAACCAGTTCCAATCGGCCCCAAATGTCTAAAACTTTTATAAAGCATTGCTACTTTCTCCCAATAGCCAAGTATTCTTAACACTGGTTTGCTTGGGAATGCGTTAATGCTTTGGGGTGACTCAAGAACTTGAGGCTATTATCCCCTACTAATAGGGAATTGGCATAACTCAGCAGATTTAGGTAATCCGATAGGGTGAAAGACATGAAACGAGTAGCAATTAACGGGTTTGGACGAATTGGACGGGCTTTTATGCGGATAGCGCATCAAAACCCGGATGTGGAAGTCGTCGCCGTCAACGACGTTGCATTAAAACCTGACTTAGCAGCATACCTATTGCAGTATGACTCGATATACGGTCGCTTCCCCGAAGATGAAGTGACTCCCGGCGAAAAAGGTCTTAAAATTGGCGATCGCGAAATCCCCCTTTTGGCAGAAAGAGATCCCGCCGCCCTGCCCTGGAAGGACATGGGAATTGATGTCGTAATTGAGTCTACCGGCGTCTTTCGCAGCGCTGACAAAGCTGGTTTGCACGTGCAAGCTGGTGCCAAAAAAGTGATTATCAGTGCGCCTGCCAAGGGCGAGGCAGTCCCCACCTTCGTATTTGGCGTCAATCACGAAAAATACGACAAAGAGCGAGATGATGTCATCTCAGCTGCTTCCTGTACCACCAATTGCTTATCGCCTCTAGCCAAAATCCTCAACGATGAATTTGGCATCGATAAAGCTTGGATGACTACAATACACGCCTACACTGCCGACCAGCGTTTGGTGGATATGGGACATCCCGAAGAGTGGGCACGAGGACGCGCCGCCGCTCAGAACATTGTACCAACTACGACGGGTGCAGCTACAGCAGTTGGGTTGGTTTTACCCGAACTCAAAGGGCGTCTCGATGGCATCGCCTTGCGCGTACCTACCCCCACAGGTTCTGTTACCGATTTGAATGCGTTATTGCGAAAATCGGTAACGGCAGAGGAAGTTAACGACGCCTTCCGCAAGTATGCCACCAATTCGATGAAAGCAATTCTCAAAGTGAGCGATTTGCCTTTGGTTTCTACCGACTGCGTAGGCGATCCTCACTCCGCAATTGTGAATCTGAAATCTACTAGCGTACTTGATAGTAACTTCGTCAAAGTTCTCGCTTATTACGACAACGAGTGGGGTTATTCCAACCGCCTGGTAGATTTAACAATCTACATCTAGAACCTTAGAAACCCGGTTTCTCCAAGAAACCGGGTTTCTGTATACAACCTTATAAACCCAGTTTCTTCAGCCTTATTGAGAAACGTGCAAGAAGTGAGTTAGGAGACTAAAACAAAATCTTGCTGGTTAATTAAGCTGGCTTGTATTCCATTCAAAGTAGCTAACAGTTCAGTGCTGCTTTTTAGAGTAATAATAGTGTTATTGTTACTTTGAGCAATTACCAACTGCCCAAAACTCAAACCACCACCCAAGTTAATCAAATCCTGACCATCTTGGAAATCAACAATTACATCACTTCCTTTCCCAGAAGTCAAAACAAAAGTGTCACGTCCGCTACCACCAGTCAACAAGTCATTACCCAAATCCCCAATCAGCAAATCATTACCAGCACCACCAATCAGCGTGTCATTATCTTTCCCACCATAGAGAGTATCATCCCCATCTTCCCCATTCAGCTTATCCTCTCCTTCATTACCAAACAGCAAATCATTACCAGCACCACCACATAATTCATCCCGTTCGCCATTTGGCCCGATCGGATTCAGACTACCATTACCCCCATACATCGTGTCATTTCCATCACCACCGCACAAACTATCATTACCTAACTCTCCGTACAAAATATCATCGCCAGCATCCCCACACACAATGTCATCATTTTTACCACCACGCACAATATCATTACCATCTTCCCCAAAGATGGAATCATTACCAGCATTACCATTAATCAAATCATCGCCGCTACCACCAAAGATTAAATCACGTCCAGTGTTGTTATTATCAAATAAATCATCATTATCCCCAAAAATGGTATCGTTACCCTTATCTCCACCCAAGGTATCATCGCCTTTATCGCCATAAATCAAATCATCATTTTGACCACCGCGCACCAAATCGTTATCTTGACCACCGCGAACAGTATCATTACCTTCATTACCGTTTATAATGTCGTCGCCAGCGTTACCGTTGAGTAAGTCGTTACCTTGATTACCGGAAATCCAATCCTTCCCAATCCCACCAAAAGCAGTATCATTACCTTGACCGCCGTATAAATTATCGTTACCTGCTTTCCCTAACAGCAAATCATCGCCACCGTTACCGTAAAATGCGTCATTGACAGTAGTACCAATCAGGGTATCATTGCTGTCATTCCCAAATTGAGTTATATCAACTAGATTCAGCGCCACCGAAACACCAGGAAGATTGTTAATATCTGGACGAACAATCGACTCGCAAAAACAATCTGCATCTGGCGATACAGTAGCACCATTGACTATTAAAGCAAAAGTAGTAGTAGCACTAGCATTAGCTGAATCTGTCGCTTTCACAGACAGCACAAGCGTCCCCACATCGCTACTCGTGGGAATACCAACTAAATTGCGAGTGAAAGGATTAAAGAACAACCAATTCGGCAAAGCATTACCATTAGCGAGTGTAGCGCTATAAGTTAAAGTATCGCCAACATCGATATCCTTGAAAGTATCAGCAGCGAAAGTAAAATTGAACAAACTATTGGTATTAGTCGTTTGAAATGGAATTGCCGCATTGACAAAAGGCGCATCATTAACCGGATTAATTGTCAAGCTAACAGCAGCAGCATTTGGAGCATAATTAGCACCGTCAGAAGCAATCCAATTGAAACTCGTATTTCCATTCCAATCAGCAACAGGAATAAAGCGAAGATTACCTAAATCACTCGCCGAAATCTCTTGGTTAACAGTGACATTGCTACTACTTAATTGCAATGTACCGTTATTGGGAAGAGAAGTAATTTTGATTTTGTTGAGACTATCGCCATTCGGGTCAGTAAATTTGCTGGTGAAGTCAGCAGCAGTAAAAGTGATAGTGGTATCTTCATCACCTGTTTTAGTGATATTGCTAACCGTTGGAACAGCATCATCATTAACGATTGTACCAACCGCTTGATTATCAACTATCGTCGCATTACTGGCATTAGAAAGATTGACCAGGAAGTTTTTATTTGTTTCTACAGTTGTATTACCGTTGACAGCAACAGTGATATTTTTCTGAGTTTCTCCCGGATTGAAAGTCAGAGTTCCCGATGCACTATTGTAATCAACGCCAGCAGTAGAAATTCCGTCAGAAGTCGCGTAATTAACCGTGACAGTTTGATAGCTGGGATTCAATAAAGTAACGGGGAAGATAAAATTGGTAGTACCCGATTGACCTTCATTTTGACTAACATCAGCTATGGCAATTGTCGGAATCGCATCATCATTTTGGATAGTTCCAACACCGACAAAATTAGTGATAGTCGCGTTGATGGAATTGGAGAGATTCAGATTGAAGGTTTCGTCAGTTTCGTATTTAGTATCGCCATTAACGACAACAGAGACAGTTTTTTGTGTTTCCCCAGGATTGAAAGTGAGACTACCAGAAGCGCTGGTGTAGTCGCTATCTGCCGTAGTCGCGGTGCTGTCTTGGGTGGCGTAGTTGACGGTGACAGGTAGACCGCTAGCTGTATTTAAGCTAACCGTAAAGTTTAAGTTGGTTGTACCACTATTTCCTTCCGATTGAGCGATATCGCTGATAGAAAGAGTGGGAGGTACGTCATTGTCAATTATCTGCACAGTGGCAGAATTTTGAGTACCAATCGAAATTCCAGCACTGGGAGTTTCTAAGGAAATAGTAAAGTTTTCTGTTCCTTCAACTAAGTTATCGTCATTGATGGGAATGGTGACAGTTTTACTGGTATCGCCACTAGCAAAGTTGATCGTTTGGGTGGTATTAGTGAAATCTGTTCCGCCTGTTGCACTTCCATTGGCGAACTGCACATCTACACTACCGGGACTATTAGTTAAACCTGTGCGATTAATCGTAACAGTTGCACCGACAACTGTACCATCTTCGTTGACTTGATAGTTAGCTTGGGAGAATTCTACTGCGGCATCATCATTAGTAATAGTTCCCGTTACTGCCGTGTTAGTGACAACATTATAATTACTACCAGCAGCTAAAGTTAAATCAACTGTTTCATCTAATTCAATAGTAGAATCAGGAGTCGGGTCAATCGCAACAGTAGCAGTTGTAGAATTAGCCGCAAAAGTGACAGTACCAGTACTTCCACTAAAAGTATCTGCACCAATAACGGTGTAGTCGGTGTTGTAAGTTGCAGTTCCACCCACATTGAAGTTGACAGTTAGTGCAGTGGTAGTATCACCAGCACGGGTGAAGGTATAAACTAAATTAGTTGCACCATCTTCAGCAACAGAACTTGGTGATATGGCAAGAGTAACATCAGTATCGTTATCGACAATAGTGAGAGTTGAAGTTGTCTGCGTACCTAAGACGAAATTAGCCGAAGGATTAGCTAAAGTCAGGGTAAGATTTTCATTCCCTTCGGCTAAAGTATCGTCAGTGATGGGAACGACAACAGTTTTAGTTGTTTCGTTGCTAAGAAAGTTGATAGTTTGAGTAGTATTAGTAAAATCAGTTCCACCTGTAGCAGTTCCATTGGTTAACTGAACGTCAACGCTACCCGGACTGAGTGCATCACCGATGCGATTGATAGTAATTGCGACACCAACTATCGTGCCATCTTCGTTGATTTGATAGGTGGCGGCTGAGAATTCAACGCTTACTGGGTCGTTATCGGCAATGGTGAGAGTTGATGTGGGTTGGTTGTTGTTTAGCAGAACTGAGACGTTGAAGGAGTTATAGTTCGCCGCTGCGATGTCGAATTTGCCGTCGCCGTTGAAGTCTCCTACGGTGACGGAAGCCGGACCATTACCCGCAGCAAAGTTGGTAGCAGCGGCAAAACTGCCCGTCCCATCCCCTAACAGCACTGAGACGTCGCTGGAGCTAACATTCGCCGCCGCGATATCGGATTTGCCGTCACCGTTGAAGTCTCCCACGGTGACGGAAAGGGGACTAATCCCCACGGCAAAGTTGGTCGCAGCGGCAAAACTGCCCGTCCCATCCCCTAACAGCAATGAGACGTTGTTGGTGGCAAGGTTCGCTGTGGCGATGTCGGATTTCCCGTCAGAGTTGAAGTCTCCTACGGTGACGGAATAGGGAGCAGTCCCCACGGCAAAGTTGGTAGCAGCGCCAAAACTGCCCGTCCCATCCCCTAACAGCACTGAGACGTTGCCGGAGCTAACATTCGCCGTTGCGATGTCGGATTTCCCGTCAGAGTTGAAGTCTCCTACGGTGACAGAAAGGGGACCATTACCCGCAGCAAAGTTGGTAGCAGCGCCAAAACTGCCCGTCCCATCCCCTAACAGGACTGAGACGTTTTTGGCGAAGTCGTTCGCTGTGGCGATGTCGGATTTCCCATCAGAGTTGAAGTCTCCTACGGTGACGGAACGGGAACCAAACCCCACGGCAAAGTTGGTAGCAGCGCCAAAACCGCCCGTCCCATCCCCTAACAGCACTGAGACGTTGTTGGTGGTACGGTTCGCTGTGGCGATGTCGGATTTGCCGTCGCCGTTGAAGTCTCCTACGATGACGGAACGGGGTTCAGTCCCCACGGCAAAGTTGGTAGCAGGGGCAAAACTGCCTGTCCCATTACCCAACAGCACTGAGACGTTGCTGGTGCCAACGTTCGCTGTGGCGATGTCGGATTTCCCGTCAGAGTTGAAGTCTCCCACGGTGACGGAAAAGGGTTGAGTCCCCACAGAAAAGTTGGTAGCGGGGGTAAACTGAGCCACAGCAGTATTCCCAACACCGAGACTGTAACCAGTTCCAAGGTCGAGGTTGACTTTTACTGTTTCCCCACCTGCCTCAATTACGGCATCGTCTACGGGTTTTGCGACTAAGATGGCGCTGGTGACTCCCGCTGCGATGGTGAAGCTGGTAGCGGTAATCGCAGTAATATTAGTGCTACTGGCTAAGTCAAATGTGTAGTCGGTGGTAAGAGTGGCAACGCTGCCAGTGGTGTTGAAGTTGACGGTAATTGGGGATGGAGTAGCACCGTTAAGAGTAATATTAAATGTGCCGTTAGTCGGGCCGGATTCGCTGGGATCTGTACCCGCTGTGATATTAATTATCGGGTCGTTGTCGGTGATGGTAAGACTGGCGTTATTTGCTGCACCGACGGTGTAACCTGTACCTGCTGCTAGAGTAATTCCGACTGTTTCGTTAGCGTCAACTATATTATCGTCAACGGGCGTAACTTTTAAGACAGCGCTAGTGGCTCCGGCGGCAATGGTAAAACTGGTAGCAGTGACGGCGCTAATGTTGCTTCCGGCGGCGATGCTGTAGTCGGTGGTGGTGGTAGCGGTTCCGGCGAGGGCGAAGTTGATGGTTATCCCACCTGCTGGGGCTGGGCTATTTAAGGTAATGACAAATGTGCCGTTGGTGGGGCCACTTTCGGTGGGTGTAGCACCAGCGGCGATGGCGAGAGTAACATCAGTATCGTTATCGACAATAGTGAGAGTTGAAGTTGTCTGTGTACCTAAAACGAAATTAGCAGAAGGATTAGCTAAAGTCAGGGTAAGATTTTCATTCCCTTCAACTAAAGTATCGTCAGTGATGGGAACGACAACAGTTTTAGTTGTTTCGTTGCTAAGAAAGTTGATAGTTTGAGTGGTATTAGTGAAATCAGTTCCACCCGTAGCAGTTCCATCAGTAAACTGCACATCTACACTACCGGGACTGAGTGCATCACCGATGCGGTTGATAGTAACTGCTGCACCAACTACCGTACCATCTTCATTAACTTGATAAGTAGCCGCAGAAAACTCAACGCTTACTGGGTCATTATCGGCAATAGTTTGGGTGACAGTCAGTTGTTGCTGATTGAGCAGCACGCTGACGTTGTTGGAGTTCAAGTTCGCCGCCGCGATGTCGGATTTCCCATCACCGTTGAAGTCTCCCACGGTGACGGAAAAGGGATTACTCCCCACAGCAAAGTTGGTAGCAGCGCCAAAACTGCCTGTCCCTGTCCCTAATAGGACGCTGACGTTGTTGGAGCTAACGTTCGCCGCTGCGATGTCGGTTTTGCCATCGCCGTTGAAGTCTCCTACGGTGACGGAAGCGGGAAGAGTCCCCACAGCAAAGTTGGTAGCAGCGCCAAAACTGCCTGTCCCTGTCCCTAATAGGACGCTGACGTTGTTGGAGT
>NZ_JAIQZM010000063.1:0-5992 GCF_023333595.1 Argonema galeatum A003/A1 | reverse complement strand
AAGTTGGTAGCAGCGCCAAAACTGCCTGTCCCTGTCCCTAATAGGACGCTGACGTTGTTGGAGTTAAAGTTCGCCGCTGCAATGTCGGTTTTGCCATCACCGTTGAAGTCTCCTACGGTGACGGAAAAGGGATTAGTCCCCACCCCAAAGTTGCTGGGTGTGGCGAAGGAGGCGGGGAAAATGCCGGGATAGGCATTACATACTTCTGGGGAAAAGGCAATAGGGCTGGCAATGTTTCCCAGTCTGTGTTCTAGGTTCCAGGTTCCGCCTTTGCTGGGGTTCCCGACTGGGTGGGCGGAGGCGGCGATGTTGGCGCGGGTGAGGTGGTGGAGTTGTTGGAGGAAGTTCGCACTTGGGTTTTCTGTTACCAACAAAGCCCGCCCGGAAATCAATTTCCGGGCTAATAGCCCAAGTCCACTGAAGTGGACTGAAGAGTCGTTTTTAGTCGGTTTTAACCGACTTTCGCTATTAGCCTGGGGGTTGAACCCCAGGCGGGTGGTGATGTTGAGAGTGTCAGCGGCGACGTTGCAGGAGTAGAGGAGAATGTCGCTGATTTGCCATTGTTGTAATTGGTGGCGATATTGGTCAATATTTGCCGCATTGATGGGTGTTTTTCCGAGGTGCAGACAACCGGGTTCGCCATGACAAACGATATGTAAACTAGGGGCGGGATAATTATTTAATGCCTCTGTAATTTGTTCGATGCCATCAAAGTTAGGGTCGATAATAATAACTTTGGCGCTGTCTCGGACTCCGGCTGCTAATATTTCGTAGGCTTCTACTCTGGGGTCGATGATTACTAATTTTTGGGTTGATGTTTGTTGGTTGATGGATTTCATGGTTTTTGGGTGTTTATCTTCCTAAAGAGTTGCTAAAAGTATTGGTTGAAAAAATACAAATTTGGTATTTTCACAGGACTTACGCGTCCATCAGAGGTGTAGGGGCGGGTTTTGTTGAGAGTATACAGGACTTACGCAGGGACGCTAAATATGGTGGATGGTGCGTTACGCTATCGCTAACACACCCTACAGATAGAGGCTTTGCGTAAGTCCTGAGAATATTTATTTACTCCCTTCCCGGTGGAAGACTATGTATAGTGGGAGGGCGTTCGCGTTCGCGTAGCGGCGCGGATGCGCTCAGCGTGCCGTAGGCATTAGCATTGCGGTATTAAGCTTAACTCAAAACCGAAAAGTTAATTCCGCAATGCTTCGCCCCTACATAATCTTGTGGCGGGAACGGAGTAAAACAGAGGTTATCTGCTAAGCCGTTCGGCTGAGCGCTCACGCCGAAGCCCGCCCCTACAATCCTTGATTTTTCGGATATGCTACTAATTTCAGGAGGCTGAGCCTCTGAGTTGGCGTGACCAGGCTCAGCCTGTTCACGAGATAAATCTAAGGTGATCAGTTGAGAAATTTCCTCGGTTTGAAATCCTAAAGCCATCGGTCTTTGCATTCCTGGTAGCACCTGCACGTCGTATAATTCACTAATAACTCCTTCTAGCCGCAGCCAATGAATGATATTTCCCGAATTCAAATCAATTACCATCAAACCGCAACGAGCTTCGGTATCTTTGGCAATTAATTTATCATCTAGAGATAACCCAGAAAAAGTTTTATCTCCGCTTCTTGGTTTGGATAGTCCGACAATTGCATAATTTTTCCAAAATGCTAACCCTCGTAAATATCCGGGACAAAATGTAACAGGTTCAAATTTTCCTTGCTGTAAATCTACATAACCAAATTCCCCAGAACCAGAATTATGCAGCCATAATTTTCCTTGATAAAATCTTGGAGAATGGGGCAGACTTAACCCACTTAAAATTATTTCATTTGATGGAATATCTATGACTACGCCGCCATCTTTTCGTTTGTCTCGCCACCCATCTACGACATCGGAACGACTGCAAGCGGTGACGAAACGGGTTTGTCCCTCTACCATTGCTAATCCGTTGAGGTGACAGCGGTCTTCGTTGACGATTTTGGAGATAAATTTGGGTTTCCAGAGAGGGGTGCAACTTTTCGTTTCGCTCAGAGTTGCCAGACAATTAAGTAAGGTGCTGACAAATACGATCCCCCCCTGCCCCCCCTTAAAAAGGGGGGGTTCTGAAAGCCCCCTCCCCGTTGACGGGGAGGGGGTTGGGGGTGGGGTAGCTATAGCTACATCGTGAATATCCAAATCCCCGGTAGTGTAGCCGATGCGAGGGATGTAGAGTTTGTCGTAGCCGTTGTATAATTCCCCTGGTGCGAGGGCGTTATCTAGTTGCCAAAGTTGATATTTTGTGCTAAGAAAAAGCCGTTCTGATGTAGCATATAGCCCCATCGCGCGATCGAACAAACGCTCAAATCCCGAAAGTTGCCCCTGTGGATTCACCCCAATCAAACATAGTCTCGAAGTCTGATAGGTGGTGAAGGCAAGGCTAATCTGCTCTAACTGCAACCATTCTAGGAATTGACGGGAACAGAATACTTCTATATCTGGTGATGATTGTTGCATTCTGGGAACCTTGCTAAATAAATACGATCGCGGCAGCGCTGAAAAATCATTTCCCCAGCACCTACTATAAAAATCAATATCTCTTATAAAGACAGATGATTGCCTTGCTTATAATCAACCTACAGATAGATAAATCTTGTAAAATATATCTATGTAATTTAGCCTTTTGTACTGAGGAACGTCAAGCGATCTCTCTCCGTAAACCGAAAATTCACGTAAACTTAACAATATACTGCCCTGGATGAACAATGAACCATGAATACCCGAAAACTGACCTTGGAAATCTCGGAATCGGTCTATGAGAAACTAGCTCACTTGGCCCAGTTAAACGAAGAATCGCTCGAACGCACCGCTATATGGAGCATCCTTTCCAGTCTTCCCTCTTTAACTAAAAAAGCGGAAGAATTCAATCAAATGATGGAGCGAGTAACACCTGAAAATTTACATGGTGAAATTGACTTTGGGGAGCCTGTAGGTCGTGAATTCAGATAGCCTACTCACAAATCTACTTCCTAAGCCACATTTATCAATAGAGTAATTTTCCTCTGCTAATAGCTGGCGGGACTCCCCTTGGCCCAAAAAGCAGCATTTTGTATAGCATTATACCATAAAATGCGATCCCGAAAGCGATCCCAAAGAAATTATAAATAAAATTACGAAGTGATGAAATTTACCCATTCCTCTGCGGGCGATCGCTAGACTGAGGCTAGATAGCAGGAAATACCTATGGTTATAGCCACTCAAGAGAAGTCTTCCCAGTTCTCCAAAGAGAAATCTCTGGTTCTCTGGTTCGATGAAGTTGGGATCGGCGACATCCCCTTAGTTGGTGGAAAGAATGCCTCCTTGGGGGAAATGATCCAGCAGTTGACTCACAAAGGAGTCAATGTTCCCAACGGGTTTGCAACTACAGCTTATGCCTATCGTTATTTCATCCAAGCAGCAGGTTTAGAAGAAAAGCTGCGCGAACTGTTTGCCGACTTGGATGTGGAAGATGTTAATAACTTGCGGGAACGGGGAAAAAAGGCGAGGTCATTGCTTTTACACACACCTTTTCCCAAAGAATTGCGGAGTGCGATCGCACTAGGTTACCAGAAAATGTGCGATCGCTACGGCGCAGAAACAGAAGTCGCAGTCCGTTCCTCCGCCACCGCAGAAGACTTACCCGACGCCAGTTTCGCCGGACAGCAGGAAACTTATCTCAACATCCAAGCTGTGGAAAGCGTCATTGGTGCGTGTCACAAATGCTTTGCATCACTATTTACCGATCGGGCCATTTCCTATCGTCATGCCAGGGGATTCGACCATTTTAGCGTCGCCCTTTCCGTCGGCATCCAAAAAATGGTGCGATCGGACCTAGCTTCCTCTGGTGTGATGTTCACCATTGACACCGAAACAGGATTTAAAAATGCTGCTTTAATTACAGCAGCATTCGGATTAGGAGAAAATGTAGTTCAAGGGGCAGTTAATCCAGACGAATATTTAGTTTTCAAACCCACATTAAAAGATGGCTATCGCCCAATTATCGACAAACGGTTAGGTAGCAAAGAATATAGATTGGTTTGCGATGTTGGCGGTTGCAAACAAATGAAAAATGAGCGAGTTCCCCTCAACGAACAGAAGCAATTTGCACTTTCGGATGATGAAATATTACAACTGGCGCGTTGGGCTTGCATAATTGAAGACCACTACAGCGATGTGCGCGGTATTTACACCCCGATGGATATCGAGTGGGCGAAAGACGGGATTACCAACGAAATGTTTATCGTCCAAGCGCGTCCCGAAACAGTACAATCGCAGAAATCGCAAAACATTCTGCGTAGCTATCATTTACAAGAACGCAGCAATGTGCTAGTTACTGGTCGTAGTGTTGGGGAAGCGATCGGTCAGGGGAAAGTTCGCCTCATGCTGGATGTTCGCAAAATCGATTTGTTCCAACCAGGCGAAGTTTTAGTAACAGATAAAACCGACCCTGACTGGGAACCGATCATGAAAAAAGCCAGCGCTATTATTACTAACAAAGGGGGTCGAACCTGTCATGCCGCAATTATAGCTCGCGAAATGGGAATCCCCGCAATTGTCGGAAGCGGCGATGCTACAGATATCTTGAAAACAGGTCAAGAAGTAACAGTTTCTTGTGCGGAAGGAGAAGAAGGAAGAGTTTATGCTGGTTTGCTACCTTTTGAAGTAAAAGAAGTGCTTCTGGAAAACTTGCCTCGCACCCGCACCAAAATTATGATGAATGTGGGGAATCCAGAAGAAGCGTTTGGTCTTTCCCATCTTCCCTGCGATGGCGTCGGTTTAGCGCGGTTAGAATTTATTATTGCCAATCACATCAAAGTGCATCCTTTAGCTTTGATTCACTTCGACAAATTGCAAGATGAATCTGCCCAAGCAAAGATTGCCCAATTGACCGCACTTTATGAAGACAAACCGCAGTACTTTGTGGATAAATTAGCCCAAGGGGTAGCAAGAATTGCTGCTGCATTTTATCCCAAACCAGTGATAGTGCGGATGAGCGATTTCAAAAGTAATGAATATGCCAATCTTTTGGGCGGTCGGCAATTTGAACCGCAAGAAGAAAACCCGATGCTTGGTTGGCGCGGCGCTTCTCGTTATTATGATGAGAAATACCGGGACGCATTTGCTTTGGAATGTCACGCATTGAAGCGGGTGCGGGATGAAATGGGTTTGACAAATGTAATTCCCATGATTCCTTTTTGTCGCACGCCGGATGAAGGTCGCAAGGTGTTAGCTGAAATGGCGAAACATGGACTGAAGCGTGGGGAAAATGGGTTGCAAGTCTATGTGATGTGCGAGATTCCCAGCAACGTCATCCTCGCGGATCAATTCTGTGAGGAGTTTGATGGGTTATCCATAGGTTCCAACGATCTGACGCAGCTAGCCTTGGGATTAGACCGCGACTCAGGCTTGGTTGCTCATCTTTTTGATGAACGCAATGAGGCTGTGAAGATAATGGTGCAGATGGCGATCGCATCAGCTAAAAAGAATGGTCGCAAAATTGGTATCTGCGGTCAAGCCCCCAGCGATTATCCTGAGTTTGCCTACTTCCTAGTTGAGCAAGGGATTGACTCAATGAGCCTCAACCCTGATTCCCTTATGAAGACCATCTTTATAGTGGCTGAAGCTGAGGGCATTAAATCCTAATACAGGCTCGTGGTATAATGCGGTAGGGTGGGCATTGTCCACCCTATTTTATGGGTAAGCGCCATAATAATCTGTCTACATATAGATCTACCCTATGAACCAACAACGCCTCAAAGATTATGTCCAACTCATTAAGAGTATACTTAAGTGTTCTAGCCAGGAAGAATTAGAAGAATTATTAAGCGGTAAGCGCGATCTGATAGATGCCGAATAAATCAAAAGCTCCCTTCCTTGATGAAGAAAGAGAGCCTTTGCTTTGAATATTAACCTGGCACCGAGCTATTTTCCCAGGCAGTGACCCACCAAGTATCTTCGCCGCAGCAGCGTTTCACCA
>NZ_JAIQZM010000062.1 GCF_023333595.1 Argonema galeatum A003/A1 | reverse complement strand
CAGCCTTCTAGGTAGGATGAGGCTAGTCCGTGGGTGTACCAGGATGTGACGAAGGTGGTGCCGGTCAACCATCCGCCTAGCGCTAGGTAGGCGCAGGGGAATAGGAGGATGCCGGACCAGCCGACGAATACGAACCGATCGCGCTTTAACCAGTCGTCGAGGACGTCAAACGCTCCTCTTGAGGCTCCAGCACGTCCGACAGCAATTGTCATGACGCAAATCTCCGAATAGGTATGAGTACGGTCGATCGGTTTTACGGTCACCTAACTGTTTGGCAGTTAAGGTTACGCACAAAACCACTTTAAACGTAATTCTAGTTTACGTTTCTTTACTATGTCTCTCATTATAGGTGCAAGTTTCCAAATTTTTCACACCCTAGATTGATTTAATTCAGGACAAGGAAGTCAAAAGACAAAAGGGACTGGGGACTGGGGACTGGGGACTGGGGGAAGAGGGAGAATTTTCTTTCTTTTGACTTTTGACTTTTGACTTTTGACTTTTGAGGCCCCTAATTTCGCTAACTTTGCAATACTAGAAAGTGGTTGTGGAATTAAGCAGAATATCTCAAACGCCCATGTTCACTATTGACTTGACTTTAAAGAACACTCCCTTCCCACTTTCAGTGCAACGGAAGTCAGACGAGGACGCCCAAGCGCTCTACAATCAAGTTCTGGAAGCGATGCGCTCTGGCAATCCTCAAATTTTGGAACTCACTTGCGACAAACAGCTAGAAAAAAAGATCGGCGTCCTGAGTACTGAAATCACCGCAGTGCAAATATCTCAGAAGTCCGGTGCTGCATCTGCTGGCAGACCCCCCGGTTTCTTCGCGATGACAGAAGCATAAATGCCCACAGACGGCGATCGCATGACCCAATCAGCCATTACAGTGGAAAATGTTGGCTTTAGCTGGCCTGGGGGCGAAACAGTTTTAAAATCCTGTTCTCTCAATGTCCCCAAGGGCCAATTCTGGATGCTTTTGGGGACAAATGGGAGCGGAAAATCGACATTGTTGAGATTGCTGGCTGGACTTTTGCGTCCCCAGTCTGGTGAAATTAAGATTGCTGGGCCTGTGGGATTCGTCTTCCAAAATCCGGATCATCAATTGGTGATGCCCACCGTTGGTGCAGATGTAGCCTTTGGACTGGTAGAGGAAAATCTCCCCTTGCGCCAAGTTCGTCAGCGGGTAGAAGAAGCGCTGGCGACTGTGAATTTGTGGGCATTGCAAAGACGGCCAATTTATGCTTTGAGTGGGGGTCAAAAGCAGCGGGTCGCGATCGCAGGTGCCCTCGCCCGTCGCTGTGAAGTATTGTTGTTGGATGAACCCACCGCCCTTCTCGATCCAGACAGTCAGTTAGACTTAGTAGCTCAAGTGCGGCGTTTAGTCAATACGCAGGGCATAACTGCCCTGTGGGTCACTCACCGCTTAGACGAGTTAAATTACTGCGACGGAGCATTCTTGTTAGAACGGGGCTTGGTTGTTGATAAAGGCGATCCAAATCGCTTGAAACAACGCCTGATGCAAGAGGAGATTGCCTAGCAGAGGGGCTAGGAAAGTCAAAAGTCAAAAGTCAAAAAGGGGCTAGGGGAAGAGGGGAAAAAGGAGAAGAGGGAGAAATTTCTTTCTTTTGACTTTTGACTTTTGACTTTTCTAGCCCTATATTGAAAGATAAAGTATCATCGAAAATATTAAGTTTAGAAAAATTTGGCGTTGAAAAATGATACCCCCCTCGCCGTCGGCTACTTTGCTCGTAGACGGCTACAACATAATTGGCGCTTGGCCTCTTCTGCTTTACACGCGCGATCGCAACGGACTAGAGGCCGCCCGCTGGCAACTGATTGAAGCGCTAGTCAGCTATAGTGCTTTTCAAGGCTTGGATACTCAGATAGTATTTGATGCCCAGTATAGAAATACACCAAGCAATAGTGAAGTTATTACCGATCGTTTATCGATTTGCTTCACTGATTTTGAGCAGACAGCAGACACTTTCATAGAAAAAATCTGTGCTGACTTAAACCAAGAATTGCGTAAATTTAAACGTAGAGTGATTGTGGCGACATCAGATCGAGTTCAGCAACTGATGGTCACGGGGTACGGTGCCGAATGGATGTCAGCCCAGAAACTCTACCACGAAGTTGAATCAACGGCTCAGGGCATCCGCCGCCAAAACAAAGCCAACAAGCAATCATCCAGTCGTTTTCTAGCCAATTCCCTTGACCCGAAATCCCGGCAACGTTTGGCCCAGTTGCGAATGGGATTGAAGTAGCACCCGACGGCTTTTTATGCGCTCAAAGCCTCGCTAGATATGGCTTAAGACGAGTTATATAAATAAAAATCAAAAAAGTTTGCCAGAGGGCTTGCCAACTCGGTTGCATTACCGTTAATATATTTAAGGGTTGCTCAAGTAGCAGCCAACGCAATCCTCGGTAGCTCAGTGGTAGAGCGATCGGCTGTAAGGGACAAACGCAGGTAAACCTTCAAGTTTGCTTGCATTACCTAGCAGCGCTATTCGGCAACGAGTAGTGTAAAATCGGGTGAATTCAAGGAAACCGCAGCACTTCGGGTGGCGGTAATCTTGAGCCAAGTCTGGGAAAATAGAGCGATTTGCTCTCATTAGCCAGAAAGGTGCAGAGACTAAGCTGAATGCTTAAAAAGGTTCTACCAAATGGTAGGAACGATACGGGAAATCAGGTCAGCGCTCGTGGGTATGATATACGGCGAGGCCACTCTTAGGAAAAATCTAGGAGGAGCAGTCGTATTAAAAATCATTCACAGCGAACGCCAAAAAGAATATCTGGAATACAAAAGCCAGATTATTCAATCTATGTTTGGGTATGAGTTGAAAGTTAGAAGCTTTGATAACAACGGCTACCCAGGTGTTGAGTTGGTAACTAGAAACCATGCACGCCTGCGCTCGTTGTATCCCGTTATATACAAAAACGGAAAAAAGCAGTTCACCCAAAAAGGGCTGAAAATTCTAACCCCGCTGGGAATAGCCTTGTGGTATCTTGATGATGGTTCGCTATCATACAAGCGGCGCGAGGGAAAAATCCACGGTCGCGAACTCACTCTAAACACATATTGCTCTGAGGCAGAAGCTCAATTAGTCAAGATTTACTTTGAGGAACAATGGGATATTCATTGGACTGTTGTTCCAAATAAAAGTTGGTGGAGACTAAGAATGGGAGCCAAAGAAGGTCGAAAGCTAATAAGTTTGATCGATCCCTTTGTCACAGACTGTATGAGATATAAAATTGACCTGAAATTAAAAGATACAGCATCAGCGACAGCGCCCGACATCCCATGTGGATGATGAGATAGTCCACCCCCTTCAGAAATGTTGGGATAAGTGTAACCGATTGGTCGTAGGTTCGAATCCCACCCGGGGAGTTTAGAAAAGGATGAAGTGGGAAGCATGAAAAATCAAATTTCACGCTTCCCACTTCAGCGTTCGGGGTTTGAGAAGTTCTGGGGGCTTGACCCAGATGTAACATTTCTTAACCACGGCTCATTTGGTGCTTGTCCAATGCCGGTTTTGGAAGCACAGCAGCGCCTGCGTCAACAAATGGAACGGGAACCGTTGCGCTTTTTTGGGCGCGAGTTTGAAGAATTGCTGGATGCCGCTAGAAGTGAGTTGGCTGAGTTCATCGGTGCAGATGCGTCGGAGTTGGTATTTGTCCCCAATGCGACAACGGGGGTGAATGCGGTGTTGCGATCGCTCAAATTTACCAGCGATGATGAGTTACTGACAACAGACCACGAATACAATGCCTGCCGCAACGTGCTTGATTTTGTTGCCAACGAGACAGGTGCGCGGGTAGTGGTGGCAAAAGTGCCTTTCCCGATGGATTCGCCAGAACAGGAGATCGCAGCGGTAATGGAAAAAGTTTCGTCTAAGACGCGATTGGCACTACTAGATCATATCACCAGCCAGACTGGTTTGATTTTTCCCATCCAGCGGCTAGTATCCCAGCTAGCCGAACTTGGTATCGATACTCTCATAGATGGTGCCCATGCGCCTGGGATGTTGTCCCTCAACTTACGGGAGATTGGGGCGACTTATTACACTGGTAACTGCCACAAGTGGTTATGTGCGCCAAAAGGGGCGGCATTTTTGTATGTGCGACGCGATCGGCAATCCCAGATTCGTCCTACTACAATTAGCCACGGTGCGAATTCTCCACGCACGGACAGGACTCGCTTCCAGCTAGAGTTTGACTGGATGGGAACTGACGATCCTACGGCTTACTTGTGCGTGCCAGAAGCGATTAAGTTTATGGGTTCTCTGCTTGAAGGTGGGTGGTCTGAGTTAATGGCACGAAATCGGGCAATGGCACTGGCGGCGAGGCAGATACTTTGCGAAGCGCTTGGCGAAACGCCACCTTGTCCCGATGAGACGATCGGTGCAATGGCAGTTGTGCCTTTACCAGATGCAGCGCCGAATCCAGGTAAAACGCCTTTAATACCGCCTTTACAAGATGCTCTATTTAAGGAATTTGGAATTGAAGTGCCGGTAATTCCGTGGCCTGCCGCACCAAAGCAGCTAATTCGTATTTCTGCTCAAATTTATAATACACAGGCACAGTATGAGTATTTAGCTTTTGCTCTAGCACAACTATACTCAGCACGGTCACAGACAGAGCTTTTTTTATTCCTGTAGGGGCTCCGCTGAGTGCGTGCCGTAGGCATTAGCATTCCGTCAAAGATCTTTGGGTTCAACCAACAAATTATTCACGGAATGCTTCGCCCATTTATGCCCGTGCGAAGTATACTAGGCACTTGAATCCCAGCGACTTGAAGAATGTTTATTGAAATTGTTCCTTTCTCCCCCACAAATCTACCAAAAGTCTTAATGTTTTCTTCGCCACATATCTACCAAAAGTCTTAATGTTTTCTCCCCAACAAATCTACCAAAAGTCTTAATGTTAGTGACATTCTGGGATAGGCAGAGAGTTACATAATTGAATGTAACTCTCTAGCGACCAAAATAGTTGGCGACCAACTTTCTTCTTCCCCAGTTTTTCACTTTTCTTCTTTAGATTGAAATCATGTAATCAACAACCAGGAAAGCGATTATGATGCCATCCCAAGTTTGTATGCTTCCTTACACTTTCTCAGAAATATTTGCACAAGCCAGCCGTTCTCGCAGAATTAGTCGCGGCGAATATGAGAGATTATTGCTTGCGCTGATGCAAAACTCACTCAACGAGGATGAGAGAAGTTCAATCAAGCGGCTCCTGTACGCGGTGCGTAGAAAAAGGATAAAAGTTGAGGGTAGCCCACATTTCGTGTTATCAATCTCTGACTTAGCATCCTAGTTTAGCGTCCGGTACAACAGTAGCTAAATGAGTGGGCTTAACTAAACTTAAAAATATTTTATTGTTCTTGACTGTTGATTTTTTTTGTTCACAATCAACAGTTAAATTTATCTTTACTACTTTATTAAGCAATTATAAAATATTTCTTTAGGTAGACGAGTCTTCAAGGTTTCACCGGATCTCTCCCTAGCTCGCGCTCCTTTGCTGTGCAAATGCGTAAACGTTGATAAACAGGACTTACGCAAAAACCAAGGTTTTGCCCCCCCTTGCCAAGGCCCCCCAAATCTGGGGGCTCCCCTCCTCATTCCCCCCAGATTTGGGGGGCTAGGGGGGAGAAAAGCGTAAGTCCTAAGCTATTACGCATCTAAATCGAATACAAAGACGGGCTTTCCTGCCCATCCCACAAGAAGCAAGAGAAAAACTGACTGTAAAATTAGATGCGTAGCAGCTTAATAAACCAGGGTTAGTGTAGCAGCTGGCTCTCAAGTTGTTGTAAAAATGTTCTATGATCAACCGCTCAGTGCCTCAGAGCCCCTTTGTGGCGGGGCCGATGATTACCGACCCCCAGTTCTTTGTCGGTCGCTCTTCAGAACTGGACGCCCTTACCTCGCGGATGACAGGTTCTCAACCTGTCAGCATCAACGTTGTGGGTAAAAAAGGCATCGGGAAATCTTCCCTGCTATATCACTTTTTCCAGACTTACGAACAGCGGGTGGAGAATCCCAAACGTTACGTAGCAATTTATCTCGACCTCCTGGATTCCGAGTGCCGGGATGAGATTGGTTTTTATCACGCCGTAGCTCGACAATTGTTAAATCTGCCAAAAGTGCGATCGCAACGAACCTTAACCAGACCATTTCAAGTTACATCCTTTGAGCGCCAGACCTTTTCCTCAGTGATGGGAGAGTGGAAACGGCAGGGAGTGCTGCCGGTGCTTTGTCTGGATGAATTTAGCGCTTTGTTCAAGCATCCCAATGAATTCAGTGATGGATTTTTTGACAACTTGCTTTTTTTGATGAACACCAACGCCTTGATGCTAGTGGTAGCTTCACAAAGAGAACTAAATTTTTATCGGCAGCGGTATAAATTGACCTCTTCTTTCTTCAATATGGGTGATGTTCTCAGATTAGGCAATTTGGCTGAAGAAGAAGCAAAAGAACTGGTAAGTTTGCCTGCCAGAACTGGTGTTCCAGCAGCCTTGCGTAACGATGAGCAACGCCTCGCCAGAAAATGGGGTGGATGTCATCCTTTCTTATTACAGTTGGCAGCTAGTTTGTTGTTGGAAGCGCGTCAGCAAGAGCAGGTTGTCAGTTGGGCAAAAGCTAGATTTGAACAAGAAGCGCGTCGCATTCCCAAACCGCTTTGGAAAATTACCCCACCCGCAGCTTATTTTGCCAGAAGCGCTGGCAGTATGGCAATTCTCATCCTGGTGGTTTTGGTTGCGATCGGCGTGCTGAAACAAACTCAAGTATTGGACTCCTTGTGGAAAGCTATGGGGAGGTAGAAATGGGTGGCAATTTCGCTATCTAAGAAAATCGGTTGTGATATTGAGCAGAGCAGTTAAGAAAATTTATATTTTGTTTAAAGTCATATCTTGCACCAGAGTTAGAAACCGGGTTTCTTGCAACTGTCTTTACCTGAAAGCCGGTTCTTTTTAGTCAATTATGCTGTAGGGACACGGCATCAGAAAATAATGTTGGTCATCCAAAGTTTTAATGATGCCGTGTCCCTACAAAAATGTTTACCATGAACATTAGCATCATAATTCCAAAAGACCCCATTTTTATTTCTTTTCTCCTCTGCCCCTCTGCCCCTCTGCCCCTCTGCCTCTCGGCGTTCACCCTTGAAGTAGCGACTGCGCCCCATCAATCCAAATTTCTGTACCGCTAATGTGACTCGAAGCATCCGAAGCTAGAAATAGCACTAATTGTGCCACCTGCTGTGAAGTTCCCGGCTTGCCGTCAGTTAGGGGAATCTCCCCTTCCGGAAACTCAACAGGTTCCTTAACCTTATCAAGATCGCGCCGTTCCGTGTTTTCGTCAATATCGGTTTCGATCGCTCCCGGACAGATGACATTGACGCGAATGCGGTGTTCGGCAAGTTCCAATGCCACCATTTTCGTAAAGGCAACCTGAGCAGCTTTAGAACATGAATAAGCCGTTGCACCAGTATTGCTAAAAATGCGCGTACCGTTAACCGAGGAAGTAATAATAACCGAGCCGCCTTGCTTTTTCAGATAAGGTACAGCGTATTTTACTGTTAAAAATGTGCCTTTAAGATTAACATTTATAGTTTTATCCCACTCTTCGGGCGTCAATTCTTCTATCGGTGCCCAGACACCATTAATACCAGCATTCGCAAACACAATATCCAGTCGTCCCCACTTATCCGCAATTTGCTGGATTGCTTGTTGCATCATATCCTGCTGCGAAATATCGGCAATGAGAGGAATGGCTTCGCCACCATCGCCTTCAATTTCGGCAACAATTTGCTCTGCTTCTCCTTCTTTATGCGCTAACGCTGCAACTTTAGCACCCTCTTTCGCTAGCAACTTTGCAGCCGCCTTGCCAATTCCCGAACCCGATCCTGTAACAAGCGCCACTTTTCCTGCAAGCTGCATATTATCCTTCCCTGGCAAAAGTTCTAAAAGTTTTCAGCCGTCATGTTGCCGAGCTTCACCAACGATTTGCTTTTGGTTCAATCAAATCATAACAAAATTATTTATCGATCACCCTGAAGGTAGAAATTTTAAAGCCTATTGCCGAAAAAATGTATGCAGCTTCCAGGAGTAGATGTGTATTAGCCCATAGGATAGATGCGTTCCTCTACCTTAATGCAGTAAACCAGAAAATAAGCCAAAACCAAAAACATTCAACCATTGCCGAAAGATGCCCGAACGTACTTCTACTTCTTCAAACCAAGATCCTCATTACCCTAAAAGAAGAGTACCCATGAATTTAAAGACAATGTGGGGACTGCTGAAAGAAACTTTTGATGAATGGAATGAGGATAAAGCGTCGCGGTTGGCGGCAGCGTTGGCGTATTATACGGTGTTTTCGATCGCACCGCTGCTGATTATCGTAATTGCGATCGCAGGCAGCGTATTCGGGGAAGAAGCGGCAAGAGGCCAGATTGTAGGCCAAATTCAAGGTTTAGTCGGCAGAAGTGGCGCAGAAGTCATCGAGACAGCGATCGAAAATGCCAACAAACCAGCCACCGGGACTATCGCCTCAATTATTAGCGTCATCGCCTTGCTGTTTGGCGCGTCTGGCGTATTTGGTCAGCTGCGAGATGCCCTCAATACTATTTGGGAAGTGGCACCAAAACCAGGTATTAACGTCAAAAGCTTTATTCGCCAAAACTTTTTGTCCTTCTCAATGGTACTGGGAATCGGCTTTTTATTGCTGGTGTCCCTAGTAGTCAGCGCCGTATTAGCAGGACTTAGTACTTATTTAAGTAATTTGCTACCCGGTATTGACTTTCTTTGGCAAATTGCCAATTTTGTCATCTCGTTCGGCGTCATTACATTACTGTTCGCGATGATTTACAAATTCTTGCCAGATGTGAAAATTACCTGGAGTGATGTTTGGATTGGTGCTGCTATCACTTCGCTGCTGTTCACGATCGGCAAAACTTTGCTGGGTTTGTATTTAGGGAACGGCAGTTTTGGATCGACTTACGGTGCAGCTGGGTCACTTGTAGTTATCTTGGCTTGGGTTTACTATGCTGCTCAAATTCTCTTTTTCGGCGCAGAGTTTACTCAGGTTTATGCGAGAAAATATGGTTCTCAAATCGTCCCCGATAAAAATGCTGTCCCCGTCACCGAGGAAGCCCGCGCCCAACAAGGAATGCCTCGCACTCAAGATATCGAAGCAGCGGGGGAATCGGATCGCAGCAAGCGAGGAAATAGACGGATGTCTAGACGCTCTGGATGGCGCGGGTTTGTGCAACGGCTAACTGGGAAGAGGAAAAATCGATATCGGTAACAATCTTGTTTTCACCAACAAGTGATATCATTTCCAAAAATTATTAAGGCTTTGATTGAGAACTATACTTTAGAGGGCTTCACGCCTCACTTCTTCAACTTGACCCACTTCAAAAATCAGCGTGATGTGTTGACCCATCTCTTTTTCTACAAATTCTTCTAAAAGCCGCACTTGTTTTGGTGTCAAAGGTTCGCTACTGCGAACATTCAGGCGGACTTCGGGTGGATTGGTTAACCAGTTGGCATCGCTTTTCATCAGTACCACCCGCTGAAAGGTAATCGTTCGGTTTAGTAACGCCTTTTTAAGACTTGCTTCCAGTCGGGCTTGCTTGATTAATTCTACAAAGCTCACGCCCAAGGGAATCACAAGTATGGCTGTAAAAACTAAAGTCCAAGTAAGAGCTTTACGGGCGCGATGCAATGGAGTGTAGCCTGCTATTAAAAAGGTCAGCATACAAGAAAGAGTAATTCCCAACAAATTGGTTAAATACAGAAGTGTTGCACCCAAACTGAGCGACCAATTTCCTTGAGATAAAGCCAAACCAATTACACAAATTGGGGGCATGAGAGCGACAGCGATCGCAGTTCCAGCCAGAGTACCAGAAACTTTGGGTTGAACTTTGGCAAAACCGCTGATTCCCCCGGCTGCAACCGCAATTCCCAAATCTAGCAAGGTTGGTTTGGAACGAGCTATAACTTCGCTGCCAAATTCCGGCAATCTTATTAAGGAACCTAGCAATACAGCTAACACAATTGCGAGAAAAGTACCTACTGCGATCGCACTTAATCCTTTGCGAACTAAGACAACATGGCCTTCTAAGGCTCCAAATGCCAATCCGCGAATAGGCAACATTAAAGGAGCAACGATCATAGCTCCAATAATCACAGCTACGCTATTAGATAAAAGCCCTAAAGTGGCAATTACGCATGAACCTAAAATCAAGACAAGATAATTAATATCTAAATTTGATTCTTCTAATAGCTCTAATTGTATTCGCTCTAAACTTGGCGGCTCGATGTTTCTGGTTTTGAATTTTTTAAAGCGAGTCTTAATACTTTTCATCAAAATTCTCTCCTTATAGCCTGAAACGTAAATTTATACTATTTTCCTTTTGACCCGATATTATATACCAGTTTCGTCCTCTTTGTAGTGCGATATATAGCATTACCCAGGAAAATGCGTATTACTAACCTTGGATAGAGTTTAAGCTTTTGAGATTTAACTATAATCAACAAAGTTTTATACCGCAGGGAGATGCCATGAATCTTCAAGAATCAACGTTAGCAGCGTGGGCGAAGATTCAGGGGATGATTGACGGCCTGATTGTAATGCTGCCAAATATAATGTTGGCCGCGATCGTCTTCGGGCTGTTTTTTTTCGCGGCGGGCCAAATTAAATTGCTCGTCAAACGCCTGACTCGAAGGCATCGACAGGCTCGCAATCTGGGGTTGGTACTGGGGCGTTTGTCCCAGGGAGTGGTGATTTTAGTCGGTTTATTTATTGCATTATCGATCGTCATCCCATCATTCCAGGCCGGAGATTTGATTCAACTGCTGGGTATTAGCAGTGTGGCGATCGGCTTTGCATTCCGCGACATTCTCCAGAACTTCCTAGCTGGCATCCTGATTCTGTTAACTGAACCTTTCCAAATTGGCGACCAGATCGTCTTCAAAGACTTTGAGGGAACAGTCGAAAACATCCAAACACGCGCCAGTACAATCAGAACTTATGATGGTCGTCGCATCGTGATTCCGAATTCCGAGCTGTTCACTAATTCGGTCACTGTCAACACAGCCTTTGATAACCGCCGTTTAGAGTACGATGTCGGCATTGGCTATGGGGACAATATCGATCGCGCCAAACAGTTAATTCTGGAAGCAGTTCGTAGCGTGAATGAGGTATTAGAAGATCCACCCCCAGACGCGCTGGTAGTAGAACTGGCTGAAAGTACCGTCAATATCCGCGCTCGTTGGTGGGTCGCGCCGCCGCGTCGTGCCGAGACTCTCGACGCAAAGGACAAAGTTCTTACCGCTATTAAGAATAAGTTAACTGCTAACGGCATCGATTTAGCTTTCCCAACTTATCAGATTCTGTTTCACGACCAAACAGAAGAGACAGATGGCGATCGCTCTCTTCAGCGCGAAGGTTGGCCCGCCGGAAAAAGCGAAGTACCGAAACCGCGCAGTATCGGCGGTTCTTTGCGTAAATTAGCCGAAATGCGCTCGCAAACAGATGGTAACGGCAAAGTTCAAAATACCACCGATGGCGAATGAAAATCAAACTGCTCAAACTTTGGGACTCACTGCATAGTAGCTATTGGTTCGTCCCAACCTTAATGGCCACCATAGCGATCGCGCTAGCATTTGGGATGGTGACGCTCGATCGCTATGGTATGTCTGGCCCAATTGAGAAATTAGGCTGGATTTATAGTGGTGGCCCAGAAGGAGCCCGCACCCTGCTTTCATCGGTTGCAGGTTCCATGATTACCGTTGCGGGTACTGTTTTTTCCATCACCCTGGTAGCGCTCCAACTTGCTTCCTCGCAATTTGGCCCGCGACTCCTCCGCAATTTCATGCAAGATACGGGCAATCAGGTAGTGCTTGGCACATTCATCGCCACATTTATTTACTGTTTGCTCGTACTGCGAACCATTCACGGAGAAGACTATGAAGTTTTCGTGCCACAGATTTCGGTAACAGTGGGCATCCTGTTAGCGATCGCCAGCATCGGCGTGTTTATCTATTTTATACATCACGCTTCAACTTCGATTCAATCGTCGTACATCATCGCGCAAGTCGGTTCCGATCTCGACAAAGCCATCGATCGCCTATTCCCTGAAAAAATAGGGCATGGCGTTGCTAACTCTCGGCGCTCGGTTGAGGAGATTCCAGCTAATTTCCACCGAGAAGCCTCACCGATTTTAGCCACTAGCAGCGGTTATCTTCAGGCAATTGATGACGAGAAATTGATGCAGATCGCCAAGTCAAAAAACTTAATTTTGCGTCTTAAATATGGCCCCGGAAAATTTATCGTCCAAGGAAGCGAAATAGTCGCCGTTTGGCCAAACAAAGCGGTGGATAAAAACTTGGCCAAGCAAATCCATCAATTATTTATTTTAGGCAGACAACGCACCGAACAGCAGGATATAGAATTTTCGATCGATCAATTAGTTGAAATTGCCGTGCGTGCCATTTCTCCTGGGGTCAACGATCCCTTTACCGCCATCAGCTGTATCGATCGACTAAGTGTAGCACTCTGTGGTCTGGCAGAAAGAGAATTTCCATCTCCTTATCGCTACGATGAGGAGAAAAATTTGCGCGTAATTGCCGAACGAGTTACGTTTGTCGGCATCATTGATGCTGCTTTTAATCAAATCCGACAGTATAGCAAGCCGGATGTAGCGGTACAAATTCGCTTGCTAGAAACGATCGCAGTTATCGCCACCCATACTAAAAATAAGAAATATCGCCAAGCGCTAGTGCATCATGCCAATATGATTCAGCGTACAAGTCAGGCGCAAATATCAGAAGAGAGCGATCGCGATTGTGTTAAGGAGCGATATTTGGCAGCCCTGAAAGAGTTAGACGATGTTAACTCGGTGGTGTAAGTACCGTCACGTTAACCAAAGGTGTGACATTAAAACCTGCTGCCCTTAATTGCGCTTGAATTTCGCGGGGAAGAGGAGAGCGAATCTGTGCATCCGACTCTTTAACTCCCTTTATAGAAAACAAAATAAATTAATGAATCGGCTTCAAGAGCAGTTGAGCAGTTAAGAAGTTTTAACTCAAAATATTATGAACCAGCCCAACCAAAAAAGGGAACTCGAAAAAGAACGAAGCGAAGTTCTGGAACAGTTAGAAGACTGGTTGGAAACACCGATGCTTTTGCTGGGTTTCGGATGGTTGGCGTTGTTAGTAGTCGATTTAATTGCGGGCTTAAATCCTATATTAGAAGTTATTAGTAACGTTATTTGGATCGTTTTTGTACTGGATTTCGGATTGCGATTTACTCTGGCTCCTCATAAAGTTGTTTATCTCAAACAAAACTGGCTAACGGCTCTATCTTTAATGTTGCCAGCATTGCGGATTTTTCGGATTACCCGCGTTATTCGCTTGCTCAATCCGGCGCGAGGACTGCGATTAGTGCGAGTGATTACTTCTTTAAATCGGGGGATGCGATCGCTCAGATCTAGCATGGGCCGTCGCGGTTTTGGTTACGTAATTTCACTTAGTTTAGTAGTAACGTTTGTGGGAGCAGCAGGAATGTATGCTTTTGAAAATAATAATCCTAATGGGGCAGGATTAAAAGATTACGGTACTGCACTGTGGTGGACGGCGATGATTATGACCACAATGGGGTCGGAATATTGGCCGCAAACTCCAGAAGGTAGAGTGCTTTGTTTGATTTTATCGCTGTATGCTTTTGGGGTATTTGGTTATGTAACGGCTGCGATCGCTACCTTTTTTGTCGGTCGCGATGCAGAAAACGATCGGGCAGAAATAGCAGGTGCTAAGTCTATAGCCGCCCTGCATGAGGAAATTTCAGCATTGCGAGCTGATATTCAAGCTCTTTCCGGTCATAAACAAGAATCTTGAAGACTGTTTCAGATTTTCTATTTGTAGGTAATTGATTATTTTTGCACAGACCAAATAGGAAGTTGGTTAACTTGTTGCAGGGTTAAATCTACATAGGTGATGCCATTTGCCTTGGCAACCGCTTGACCGAAATAACCTTCAGGGCCATCATGAGCGTGAGGGCCGCTGATTTGTACTGTGTAACGACCTTCCCGAACGGCTTGATTAAAGGGAGAACCAACAGTCCAAGGCCAACGGGGCGGGAACACAACGCGACCTATATCTTCAATCCAATCTCGACGGCCTCGCAAGTGGTAGATTCGATCGGATAAATTGAAGCCTTTATCGCCAGCGAAGACGCCTCCAACGGAGACAACTGTAATTTTTGTATTTAGCCACTGGTGAAGATAGGGAACTGCCCCCAGCGCAACTTGTGCGCCTCCGCTAGTACCGATGAGAATAATTTTAAAAGGTTGGGACTGTGGGATCGGATGTACCGCTTCCATACGATCGACGATCGCAGTGGCAATCCCCTGGTTATAAATAGGGCCGTAGCGATCGTCTGCGGAAATAGCAAATCGCCAAAGATTGCGGATTTTGATCAGTACGTCTGCTACATCTAGCCAGCCATCTGCCTGATGGGCAAATCGCCACAGGGGTGCCAGCGGTCTTCGACCTCCCAGACTCTCGTTCGCCGCTGAGTAGGGAAAAACATCCCGAACCGCTACACAATTAGAATGAGTTTTTACTAAACGGTTTAAAAATTCTTCTTCCCCAGGAGTTAATTCATCGGCAGAAAAATCCCCCACTCCTGGCAAAAAGACTATATAACAATTAATCTTTGAAGACTTAGTAACAGAACTGGAAATCTTGTCGAATGGCAAGTTCTTGGCCTGGTTACTTTTAAAGCTTAGACTCTCATATCCTTCATTCACCCACCACACTATAGTTCCCACTGGCGCGAGAGTTCCCCAGGCAAGAAGCAATAATCCTGCTAAGATTAGTAACCTTAAACTTCCACCTCGAAGCCAGATAAGTATCCGCCAGATAATTTGAAGCATTGAATAATGTTTAAGCCTCTAAAGAACTTCGCATTTAGCAGATTAAATTTTGGTTGTGATATTTTACTGAATCAGGATAATATCTAGATTGTCATCTACCTCAAGTATTAGAGATTCGCTGTGAGTGATAAAAAGTCAAAAGGTGGTTTGGGCAAGACAATCTGGAAAGCATTAGCGTTGAAGGGAGATTTTTACGAAAATGCTCGCAATACTCCTAAAACTCAACGGCGATCGCTTACGATCGTAATTTTAGCGGCTGTGTCCCATGCCCTTGGCAGTGCAGTTATCTTATTGATTAACAGGGCTACTCTGCCTATCCTAGTTCTGGCACTTTTGATAGATGGCCTCAGCGTGGCGGGAGGATACTATTTTTGGACTCTAACAATCTCGAAGCTCGGACAGTGGCTAAAACCGAATCACGTATCTTATAAAGATCTGCTGATTCCTATTGGCTATGCCTATTCTCCCCAATCGCTGAATTTCTTAACGGTGATTCCTTTGTTAGGACGACCGATCGAACTGGTGTTATCTGTATGGAGTTTGCTAGCTGTAATTGTTGCCGTTCGTCAAGGTTTGGATATTACCACTCGTAAGGCGTGGTTGATTTGTTTGGTAGGTTGGCCTTTAATTCAAGTAGCAATTGGTTTTGTACAAGTTTTTGAACAGTATTTAGTTAAGTTGGCCGCTTGATATCGGCGACGGTAGTTTTTGTGGTGCGATCGCACCAATCTAACACTCGATTCCAAGCCCACCAACAATCGGGGTCTCCCGCTTGCTGCTGGCACGTTTTGCTGCTGATGTAGCCCACATGACCGCCGTAACGAGTCAAAATCAAATCAATGTAAGGGTTATCAGCAGAGGCGGCTTGCAAGTCAGGTATAATTGTCGGGTCAAACATGGGGTCATCTGCGGTGTATAAAATTAGAGTCGGTTTCTTCAGGTGAGGCAATATGTGTAAAGCGCTGCTAGCCTCGTAATAAGCTTCGACGGATGGGAAGCCCAATCTATCTATTACAAGTTCGCGATCGAAACCCCAAATGCCGTTGGCCCGATCGATCGCAGCCGGATCTATTGTGCCGGGATGAGCATCGTGGATACGCCAGGCCAGTTTTTTGAGTTCGCGTGCGATCGCTTTCTCCAAATACTTGCCCCAGCGATGCTTTACTAAATAAGAGAGAGAACGATTGGAATCCAAACTCGGACAAATTACTGCCGCACCACCAATGTCCGTCGATCGCAATCCTATATCCCCATCTTGCACCGTCAGCTCTTGTGCTGCTTTCACCGCCCATAGCGCCAGCTGTCCCCCCAGAGAAAACCCCGCAAACCAGAACGGTGCCGGACACCCCATTGTTTTAGCCGATTTGGCAATGCGGACAAAATCTTCTCCCTCGTACAAACCATCAGAAGTCAGTGTCGGAGATAACTCTGCCGTTCTGCCGTGGGCACGCCAATCAAATAGCACCACTGCATAACCGCGAGCAAATGCCTTCCGCCCCAGCAGTCTTAGAAACCATTGATTATCCAAAGACCCTGTAATACCGTAAGTACCAACAATCGTACCGCAAGGTTTCTCAGGAATCGCCACAAGGCCAAAAATGGGCACGTCTTGAGCGCCTGCAAAGATTGTCTCTTGGTAAGACGGTTCTGGCTCAATAATGGTGCTTTCCCACTCACGACCGCCCAACAGAGCAGTGTAAAGGGTCATCGCCAGACCGTTTCTGGTTTGCCAAGGTGGACTATAGGCATAATTTGGCATATCAACGCAGATCTACACAATTTTAAACAATTTTAACCAGTCCCTAACCAGATCTCTGGGGCGTTAGGGAGATAGGAACCCAAAAACCTGCGATCGCAAGCCTCTATCCTCGAATAGCCGTAAATCTTCCATAAAGATCCACTTTCTTTAGAAAGAATTTAGAATCCTTGCTTATAATCTGTACAGGAATCTTTGGATGCCGTAACAGGTTCTATAAGAACCTTAAAAAAACCCGTTAGTCAAAGCTATATAGTCAACAACCCACCACGTGAAAAGGAGTACCGATTAAGCGTGGGGGCTTGAAAAACAGCCCTAGTTGACCAGACTTAGGTAGCAATACCTACGTTAGTGGCAAGAGTTCGAGTTCCTACCTACGGATGCGACGCCAGTCCGTAGCTCTAGAACCAAGTGGTTAAAAAGGTTTAAAGGGTTAAGCCAGTGCTGCTGGGATAGTACCGACCACTAACATTGTCAAGGCGAACATCACCCCAGAAATGGGAGGGGGAGTAATCCCCAATTAAACGCCCCACCGAGGCGGGTCACAGTATCGGTAGCCAAAGCCCTGTGATGCCAGCAGGTATGCCAGAAAGTTCCCACTTCCGTTAGCGAAGCGGCTCCTAAAAGGAGCGGCGAAACGGGTTTTTCACGTCATTTTAACAATCTTTATGCAAACTAGACCACGGCCTCCCTTTCCTCTCACCGCCAAGCTCAGGACAGCTATGGCGGGAGTCTCCAGGGAGGAAGAAAGATGATGCCTCGGATACTCGTCATCGACGATGACCCCGCTATCTCAGAATTAGTCGCCGTCAATCTGGAAATGGCTGGATACGATGTCAGCCAAGCAGAAGATGGCATTAAGGGTCAGGCACTGGCCCTACAAATACAGCCAGACCTGATAATGCTAGACCTGATGCTGCCCAAGGTGGATGGATTTACCGTTTGTCAGCGCCTGCGTCGGGATGAGCGTACCGCAGATATCCCAGTATTAATGTTGACGGCTTTAGGTCAAACCGAAGATAAGGTACAAGGCTTAAATGCTGGTGCCGATGATTACATGACCAAGCCGTTTGAAATCGAAGAAATGCTCGCCAGGGTGCGGGCTTTACTGCGACGCACCGATCGCATTCCCCAAGCCGCCAAACACACCGAAATCCTTAACTACGGCCCTCTTACCCTGGTTCCAGAACGGTTTGAAGCTATTTGGTTGGCTCAGACTATCAAACTAACTCATCTGGAATTTGAGCTACTCCACTGCTTACTCCAGCGCCACGGTCAGACGGTCTCTCCTAGCGAAATTCTCAAAGAGGTCTGGGGCTATGACCCAGATGATGATATTGAAACTATTCGCGTACACATCCGACATTTGAGAACCAAAATGGAACCTGACCCTCGCCACCCGCGCTATATCAAGACTGTATACGGTGCTGGCTATTGCCTGGAGTTACCCAGTCGCGAGCAAATAACGGCAGATACAGCTTCTTGACACTTTTAGCTTCTCGCTCCCTCGCCTCCCACTGTATTCGTTACCTGAATCAGTGTGTGGAATATGTCACTTACGACGACGACCGGCAAAGTAAATCCCCAACAGTGAAAGACCAGCGAAACTCGCTGGTTCAGGTACGGTAACGGATTTCGGATCGGAAATAATCTTACCGTACAAAGAGGCGATCGCAACGCTTCCTTCTGGTGAGTTGAACTCCTTAACAATGGCTTTACCGCCATTGGTAGAGAAGCCCATCAGTTGAAGTGTGTAATCATTTTCTTGGTAATTAAACTTCTGACTGGATAGTCCGGCGGTGGAAAAACGCAACCTGTCACCATCCAGAACAGGATTGCCGCTCGTATTCGGTGTATTTAGGATATTGAATAAAAAGTTAAAACTCTCGCCGCTTGCAAATGGAAGGGCGAGAGATAAAGCTATTTGCAGCGGAAAATCACCATCAAAATTGGAGTAAGTGTATGTACTGCCGTTGCGGTAAGAGAGAGTGCCAAGATTAAAGAGGCTGTTGACGCCAGCGCTAAACGTTGTCCCGTCGAACTGGACGTAGCTGGTAAATGTATTCGGAGCTGCTTCACCCCAAGTTAGGCGGTTATTCGTATTGCCGTTATGGCTGCTAATTGAGATAACTGATGTGGGACTGGGAGTAAGAGGGGTTCCCCATTGAGCAGAAGTACTGCCTGCGAAAGTTGCAGCTTGAGCTTGATTTTGGAAACCCACCAATAGTGCGATCGCCAGAAAAAATTTAGATACCTTAACTGTACCTTCTAAATTAAATTTCATAATCTTCTTACTTAATAGGACTAACTTCTCAAAGCTAGTAGATTCACGTAGGCTTGCCAAGCTTCTATCTACGTATTTACCGTATCTTTATTTAATCTTCATCGATTCTTTATAAATCTTCCTTTTGACAACAGCCTGAGCTATTCCTCTTTATTAATTCTTTATTGAAGCTTCATGACATCTTTATAAAAAACTTTCCACAAAAACCGAAATTATTCCCTGCATAAAAATAAAAAGTTAGCAATACAACCTTTGTTAGGTGAGTGAGGTATAAAGAAACCGGGTTTCTTGGAGAAACCCGGTTTCTGAGGTGTACTTCATGCAACTGAAAACCGCTATTATAGCTAGGGGCTAGGGGCTAGGGACTAGGGGAAGAAGGGTAAATGCGGAGCAGCTTATCCCCATGCAAGATTTTCTGCTTCATCGATTAGATGTTTCGGCTACGACGACGGGTGGCGAAGTAAATTCCCAATAGCGATAAACCAGCCACAGCAGCAGGTTCGGGAATCGTCTTCTGCGGCGGCGCTTGACCAACACCCGTAAGTTTGCCGTACAAAGATGCGTTGGCAATAGTCCCTTCTGGGGAGTTGAACTCGCTCATCATAGTTAGACCGCCATCGGAAGAGAAGCCAGTTAACTCAAGGGTGTAATCGACTCCATCGTAATTAAACTGCTGGCTGGATATGCCAGCAGTAGAAAAACGCAGTTTGTCCCCATCCACAACTGCGTCGCCGCTGTTGTTGGGTGTGTTGAAGATGTTAAATGAGAAATCAAAATTCTGAGTGGTGTTGAAAGGGTTTGTCAAAGACAAAGCGATATTGAGAGGAAAGTCGCCGTTGAAACCGTCCCACACTGAGCCATTGCGGTAAGTTAGATTACCAAGATTGAAAAGGCTACCTACACCAGCATTAAAGCTTACACCGTCATACTGGACATAGTTATTGAATGGGGTACAGGTCAGACAGTTATCAGTCCGACCCCATGAAAGACTATTATTTATACCTCCATTCTCGCTGGAAATATAAGTACTCCCAGACGGATTAGCAGGCATTCCCCATTGACCGGAGGATGTGCCCTCAAAGGTAATCGCTTGCGCTTGTCCGGCTAGACTCACTAACAAGGTAGCAGTGAGAGCGGCTGCGGATAATTTAGCTGTGTGAGGATGCGATCGCATAAATTTATTGTTCGGTAGTTCGCAAATCCACACTACACAATTTACAAGTAATTGTTCAATGGTAATTTCCACTTTTAACCTATTAAGCAGTAGTATAGCAACCGCTCTCGTCGATTAGGGCAGTAGGGGCGAAGCATTCGGGCATATAATTTATTGGTTAAAACCTTAT
>NZ_JAIQZM010000061.1 GCF_023333595.1 Argonema galeatum A003/A1 | reverse complement strand
TGCCCCTCTGCCCCTCTGCCCCTCTGCCCCTCTGCCCCTCTGCCCCTCTGCCCCTCTGCCCCTCTGCCCCTCTGCCCAAAACTCTACTATGGTAAAAGTGCGGGAACTTCTTAAATATAGGCCGCGTCTTGTGGGGAGGGATGTTTTAAAGCGGATTCGGTCAATGAGTCAATCAATTTCTGTATCCTGGTCTAGCGGTGAGGTAAGCTTTCCTCAAGCAATAGTGGAGCCAGTTGAAAAACTATCTAACTATGACTTAGTTTTGCGCTGTCAAACCGAGCATCGGCCCGATCGCTTGGCATTCGCCGAACTGCTGCGTCGGTATCAGTCCCACGTGGACAAGATTTTGTACCACTTAGCACCAGATTGGCAAGATCGAGCAGATTTAGCCCAAGAAGTCTGGATTCGGGTTTACCGCAATATTAAGCGGGTGAACGAACCTGTGAAGTTTCGGGGTTGGCTGACACGGATAGCCACAAATCTTTTCTATGATGAGTTACGGAAACGCAAGCGAGTAGCTCAACCCCTGTCGTTAGATGCACCCAGAATGATGGATGATGGCGAGATGGATTGGGAAATTGCGGCGGACGAACCGGGGCCAGTAGAAGATTTGAGTACCCGCGAGTTTTACGAGCAACTGCATATTGCGATCGCCGATCTGCCAGAGGTTTTTAGGACTACGATCGTCCTAAGAGAAATCGAAGGCATGGCATACGAAGAAATTGCCGAGATCACCAACGTTTCTCTGGGAACCGTGAAGTCGCGCATCGCCAGAGCCCGTCAACGACTCCAGTCTCAGCTACAAAATTATTTGGATAGTTAGCAAGGAGCAAATCTAACCAAAAGCAGATTTTATATGACAACTTTGCTGCCTAAGTGCTTGTCGATTTTTCTCTGCTTCTCCCCGTTGTGCTATTTGTTCTAAGGCGACCAAACGTACCGGAAACGTTACTAACGAGAAAGAGCGTCTCCTGTTGCTCAGACCCCTCAGCTACTTGTTGAGAATTTGTAGTAGACTAGGCTATACAGGGTGCTGAGCGTACATAGCTGTGTAGTAACATACTGGTTTCATAAAACACCAAGTTGGAATAAGGCAGTATTTCTCCACCAGGCTGGGCAAAGGTTCTCCCCCCTCAGAATCGACTTAATTATCAAAAATCTACGCATTCAAGCATTAGTATGACTCCTGACATTGAATCCCGTAATAATTCAGAACCGAATTTCCTGGGGAATTCGCCAGCGGGGAATATGGGTGCTATCGATACTCAAAAGCGCGATCGCTTTGAATTGCTCAGTGCCTTCCTAGATGGGGAGGTGAGCGCCCAAGAACGCAGACAAGTAGAAGAATGGCTGGCTGGCGACCCCCAGGTGCAGTGTTTGTATGCCAGACTCCTGAAGCTACGCAAAGGGGTACGGACGATGCCTGTACCAGCATCCGAACAACCTGTGGAAGCAACCGTAAATCAAGTGTTCTCGCGCATGAGCCGCAGTCGGCAAAAGCAGATGCTAATGTGGGGTGGAACTGCTCTAGCAGCTGTCTTCATCGGTGCTGTGTCAGGCTTGTTTGGCGGTAGCGATTCCTTCTCCCCTCAGTTAGCGCAATCTCCTACACCGGCTGTAACCTCCGAACCCTTAATGCTGGCTTTGAACGAAGCTGTGGTAGAAATTCCCAAAGCACCGATCGCAGCACCGCAAAATACACTTAAATACACTGGTTCATATTATCAACCCGGCAAATAAGCAAACTGATTGCAAAAAGGAAAGATTTCTAAAATCTGAAATTCTCGTTAAATTATCGATATTTTGAACTTTGGGTTTTAATCTTTAAGTAGGTTAGAAACCCGGTTTCTCCAACAATACCTTCGCCAATTTTTTGTAGGTTGGGTTGAGTGCCTCAACCCAACCTACGAATCAAGGCATTTTTCGATTTTGTGAAGGTATTGTCCAAGAAACCGGGTTTCTGGGTGTTCAGTTTATTTACGCCCACCTACATAATTCAAAATTCAAACCCCTTTCGAGCCAGTCCACGATCCAAAAGGTAGCAAAATACCTCCCAACTTTTCAACTTGCTGGGCTGTCATTAAGTAAACCCAAGCTAAGCCGACTCCACTTCCGTCTCGATCGAAAACTTCAATTTGTTGCCTATTATATAGATTTTGGGCTGGTAGTCGGTGGGGGTAGTAATCTTCCAGTTTGTCAATCTCCTGTAGAACATCAGCATCGGCAAAAGTAAGTAAATAACCTTGCACTGGCGTATCACCTGGGGTCATAGCGGGGTAGCCGAATACAGGTAAGTGAAAAAGGTTACCGTAAGCGATCGCTACTTTCTCCTCTACCACTTTACCACCACAGTATCGCTGATAGTTCGATTCTCCCGGTTTCAGCGTGCCGTATACAAAAACTTTTAACATTTGGTGAGTTGACAGTTCCAGCCATTTACAGTATTATGCTTATTACGTAAGAAGTTCCCCCCTTGGGTGAACTTCTGGTCGTCGTCTGAAGGGGTCGCCCGAACCTTAAAAGGTAAATAGATTCGTTGACCACCTCAGCTTCTTACAATATAAGCGTTGAGGAGTAACAAGATAGAGAGATTGTATCTGCTACTCTTGTGGTATCGATGGTTTGACGGACAAAAAAAGCGGCTTCTTTCAGATTTCGGTAGTTCTGAAGTCAGCCAATATAGAGTTTTATAAACGGGTCAGTTGTGGTAGCTTATTACCCGCAAGGGGATGGAAACTTTACAGACAAAAAAGCTGCTTCTTTCAGATTTCCAAAGAAGAATCCGGGTATGAGCAAGAGTTGCGAAGTACTTGGGTCTTGAAAAACTATTCCCCGCAAGGGGATGCAAAGAAGAAAAAACCCACAGATGAACAGAGATGAACACAGATGTATTTGAGCTATCTGTGTTTATCTGTATTTATCTTTGGTTAAGACAGGCTAAAATTTATACTAAATCCCCTTGGTAATGCTACGGTTGGCACTCAGGAGACTTGGTTTATGATTTTAATTCTACACAAAGCCACTGACTTCGCTTCGAGCCCGCCAGCGATTCAAATCGCTGGCTAATAGCGAAAGTCCTCTGAAGAGGACTAAATACTAAATATTCCAGTCCGTTTTAACTGATAACTTGCACCAGTCTCAATAAGACCTGAGAAACCGGGTTTCTAGACGAAAAATCAAGGCTGTAAGCTAAGGGCTGTTGCAAAAAACCCGGTTTCTGACACTGGTGCAAGTTATCAGTTTGAACGGACTTGCGCTATTAGCCTGGGGTTTAAACCCCAGGCGGGTGTGGACTCCCCACTACCCACTCCCATTCGTGCCACAATGGGAAAATGTAGTTGATTTGTGACCCAGCAGGAGTTCTAGATTGTGGAATCCCGATACAACCCGACAGCAATAGAGGAAAAGTGGCAAAAGACTTGGGCTGAACAAGGCTTAGACCTAACCCCTACAGAAACAGATAAGCCTAAATTCTATGCCTTGTCCATGTTCCCATATCCGTCGGGCAACCTGCACATGGGCCATGTCCGCAACTACACGATTACGGATGTCATCGCCAGGGTACACCGAATGAAGGGCTATCGGGTACTGCATCCGATGGGATGGGATGCGTTTGGACTCCCAGCAGAAAACGCCGCCATCAAAAACAAAACTCATCCCGCCAAGTGGACTTATAACAATATCGCCCAAATGCGATCGCAGTTAAAGCCCTTGGGCTTATCCTACGATTGGAATTGCGAACTCGCCACCTGTTCCCCCGACTATTACAAGTGGACGCAGTGGATATTCTTGCAATTTCTCCACGCAGGACTAGCTTATCAAAGAGAAGCAGCCGTCAACTGGGACCCCATCGACCAAACAGTATTAGCAAACGAACAAGTCGATAGCGAGGGTCGTTCTTGGCGTTCCGGCGCAATAGTGGAAAAGAAAAAGTTGCGTCAATGGTTCCTCAAGATTACCGACTACGCTGAAGAATTACTCAACGACTTAGATAAGTTGACAGGTTGGCCGGAAAGAGTAAAGTTGATGCAGGCAAACTGGATTGGTAAATCTGTCGGCGCTTATCTGGAATTTCCCATAGTCGGATTAGATGAGAAAATCGGCGTCTTTACCACCCGTCCCGATACCGTTTATGGCGTTACATACGTGGTACTAGCGCCAGAACATCCTTTGACGCCGAAAGTTACCACACCCGAACAAAAAGAAGCGGTTGATGATTTTATCAAAGAAGTTGCCAATCAAACCGAATTGGAAAGAACTGCTGAAGATAAACCAAAACGCGGTATTCCTACAGGCGGTAAGGCAATCAATCCTTTTACTGGTGAAGAAATACCGATTTGGATTGCCGATTACGTCTTGTACGAGTATGGCACGGGCGCGGTAATGGGTGTTCCCGCACATGATACGCGGGACTTCAAATTTGCTAAAGAAAAACAGTTGGCGATTAAGGTTGTGATTACCCCCCCTAACCCCCCCGTCAACGCGGGGGGACCTGAAGGTGAAGGTGAAGGTTCACTCCCCGTCAACGCGGGGGGACATGAAGGTGAAGGTGAAGGTTCACTCCCCGTCAACGCGGGGGGACAAGAAAACTCCAACTCCAACTCCCTCCCCGCAGGCGGGGAGGGTTGGGGTGGGGTTTCCCTAACCCAAGCGTACACTGATACCGGAATTATGATTAATTCCGGTGACTTCAATGGGATGAATTCCACCGAAGGAAAAACGGCAATCATTGAATATGCCGAAAAACAAGGTTTTGGCAAAGCACGAATACAATATCGCCTCCGAGATTGGCTAATTTCTCGCCAACGCTACTGGGGTGCGCCAATTCCGGTGATTCACTGTCCCAAATGCGGTATTGTGCCAGTTCCCGAACAAGATTTGCCCGTACAATTGCCAGAAAATGTAGAATTGAGCGGTCGCGGTGCTTCGCCTTTGGCACAATTGGAAAGTTGGGTAAACGTACCTTGTCCTAGCTGCGGTACGCCTGCGAAAAGAGAAACCGATACGATGGATACGTTTATCGATTCGTCGTGGTATTTCTTGCGCTTTCCAGATGCGAAAAATGAAAACCAGGTATTCGATCCGCGTCAGACGAATGATTGGATGCCTGTGGATCAATATGTAGGTGGAATTGAACACGCAATTTTGCACCTACTCTATTCTAGGTTTTTTACGAAGGTATTGCGCGATCGCAAAATCCTCAACTTCGACGAACCTTTCCAACGCCTCTTAACTCAAGGCATGGTTCAGGGATTAACTTACACCAATCCCAATAAATCCGGTAATGCTAAATATATTCCTTCTGCTTTGGTAAATCCAGCCGAACCAAAAGATCCGGAAACAGGCGAACCGCTGGAAATTTCCTACCAAACTATGTCCAAATCCAAATACAATGGTGTGGCACCTGGAGATGTAATTAAAAAGTACGGTGCAGATACCGCACGGATGTTTATCCTCTTTAAAGCGCCGCCAGAAAAAGATTTGGAATGGGATGACGCCGACGTTGAAGGACAATTCCGCTTCTTAAATCGCCTTTGGCGTTTGGTAACGGAATTTAGCACCCTGTCATCACCAGAAAAAACAAAACAATCCAAAATCCAAAATCCAAAATCCAAAATAGAGAAGGATTTGCGTCGTGCTATTCACACGGCTATCAAGGAAGTTACGGACGACTTAGAGGGTGAATACCAATTCAACACGGCTGTGTCAGAATTGATGAAATTGAGTAACGCTCTCACAGATTCTACCTGTAAAGATTCGCCAATTTATACTGAAGGTATCAAAACTTTAATTCTGCTTTTGGCACCCTTTTCACCTCATATCGCAGAGGAATTGTGGCAGATGATTAGTAATACCGAATCAGTCCACAAACAAGCTTGGCCTAAAGCAGATCCATCTGCCTTAGTTGCCGATGAAATCACGCTGGTAATTCAAATCAATGGCAAAACTCGCGGCACAATTCAAGTTACGACGACATCAGATAAGGACACTTTGGAAAAATATGCCCGCGAATCAGAAGCAGCTCAACGATATATTGAGGGGAAAGAGATTAAAAAGGCGATCGTAGTGCCTGGAAAGTTGGTGAATTTTGTAGTTGTGTAATTAGTAGTAGGTACGTTGTTGCGATGCCGCGCTAAAGCTGTAGGGTGAGTCAGATAACATAATTTTGGATATAATTACTAATTTTATCGCTCTGACGCACCAAAGCTGAATGTAACTAGAAAGTTAATAGGTAATTGCCAAAACAATTACCTATTATTTAAAATTTAGATAATAATGAGGTAAATACCTATGATCGAGTTACAAACTAAAATATCTACAGATACCTGGGTAGCAGCAACTTGGGAAGAATATATTCAAATTGTTGACAGTCCAGCTTATGAAAAAGCCAAGTGTTACTATCATAACGGACAACTGAGGATTGAAATGACACCACTAGGACACGACCACGCTTGCGATAACACGATTATCTCGTTTGCTGTTAATCTATTTGGCATCATAAAAGGAATTCCCCTGAAAGGTTTAACTACTTGTAGTTATCGGAAAACAGGCGTACAGGAATGCCAACCTGATGTATCTTACTACATCGGAGATAACGCTCAAATAGTTCCTTGGGGAACATCTATTATTAACCTTGATAATTATCCGCCACCAGATTTGGTTATTGAAGTTTCTAATACTTCTCTTGCTGATGATAAGGGTGAAAAACGGCTGCTATACGAAGATTTGAAGGTAAAAGAATATTGGATTCTCGATGTGCAGAATGTCCTAATTATTGCTTTTGCTATTGAGTCGGGAGGTAGCAGAAGAATTACTGAATCTCAAGTTTTGCCCGGTTTGGCAATGTCGGTGTTGGAGTCAGCGTTACGGCGAACAAGGACGATGAATCAATCCGAAGTGGGTGCTTGGTTAATGGCTCAATTTCAGCAATAGCTAGATTGGTTATGGATAATTTTTACGATTTGCTACAAAAAATCAAAAAAAGACCTGCGATGTATCTGGGTAGGCATTCTATATTTAATCTTCAGGCGTTTTTGGATGGCTATTATTTTGCTCGGCGCGAACTTGGCTTACCTCTGACGAAACAAGAGTCTGAATTTCAAGACTTTTTGCAATGGATACGGCAGAGATTTAATATTGAAACAGGACAATTATGGGCAAGCATCTTGCTGTTCCATTCGGCTGATGAACGCAGTGCAGTAGATAGATTTTTTAGCTTGTTTGAAGAGTTTCTTAATGGCCAAAAAATTACAGAAGATGATGAGAAACGGTTAGAGAGTGGAAAAATTTGTTAATTATCAATAAAAAAGTCCTGCTGCTAACCATAACTAGGCCAAATGTGTTGGTGCGTTACGAGTAAAGCTAACGCACCCTACGCAACATCGGCCCAAAAATCGCTATCGCAACCGACAGAACTTCCTTTCGCGATCGCTCTCCGGTTCCTGCCAAGAAAAAGCAAAATGGCTCACCGTATTGATTTGCGGCGCTGCTTGACGAATAGCCGCCATTTGCACCTCTAGGGAGGGCCGATCGCCCAAAGACCTTCCCCAATCCCCCGCCAACGCCGGTTTAATCTCCGTCCCAAGTGGAGCCAAACCCAATACCCGTTGCAGCTCGTTCAAAATACAACTGCTCTCACCGCAATTAGCGTAGAGCATGGGATGCCACTCCATCGAGCTAGGAAACTTATCCCAAGGCTGTATCCGAGAATCATACCCCCCCTGACCGACAGATTGGTTGCCACCGGGAAAAAACACCGCCCCTGTCCGAATGCCTTGCCGTTGCAACGGCCCGATTGCCGCCGTCACAAAGTCCAAGACACCTTGTGCGGCGTGAGCCACGCTCAGCTGCCACAATTCCGTTTGCAACATCGGCTGACGCTCTCCTGGTGGCAGCACGCTCTTTGTCAGGTCGGGATTGCGCCCCTGCCAAAGCGGTTCTTGTTCCTCTGGATACAGTTGGTCAACCTGGGCAATATCTTCGGTGGTAACGTATCCCTTAGTCAAAAATCGCCGGATTAGGTCAAGTCCTTTACTGTTGATGGCGCGTTGCAAGAGGACTTGCTTAGCAGCATCACCATAAATCCATAAATCTTGAACTTTGGTAACCACCGAAGCATCCCCCGTACCTCGTGGATAGCGAACGTAGTCAAATAACACGCCATCCGGTTTACGTTTGGTTATCGCTTCTATCAACTTTTCGTAATCTTGTCGCGCTTGCGGATTGTAGGGATCGATAAATGCTTTACTAGCATCGCCCTTTGTTAAATCGGTGTCTATACCGGCATCGTTAGCTACTTCCAGACTGGTTTTGCCCGTACCGTTGCGAGCCAGCACCGATTGGCGATCGGGTTGTTGAGCGTAGACATAGCCGAAATTCATTGTAAACGCCCAAGCGTAAACTTTTAGACCCCGCTTGCGGCCTTTGTCGATCGCTTCAGCTAACAGATCGTACTTCTCCGCACCGGGTACCTGTACAACAGACTGCCAAGGCGTGGGGTTATCTGTCTGGGGTAGCAGCACTTGGCCGTCATAAAACACTTCCACATAAACTTCGTTATAGCCTTTATTGACAATGCGATCGAGGATCGCACCCAGCGATCCTGGACGGATATCGCAGGGATATAAGCGCAACCAAATAGCCTGGTTGCGAGGCCAGTTTTGGGTGCGGCACTCCTGCAATTGCGCTGCCTGTTTAGCTATGAGGGCTTGGTAGCGATTCTGCGCTTCTCGATCGCCTCTCAAAGCTGCCAGCCGGAGATTTTCTTTCTGTTGGCCTGCCTCGGCTGGTAACTGGCAAGGAACCCTTACTTGTGCCTGGGCTGGTTTGCGATCGATCCAGGGACTAAGCAAGATACCGATCGAGACACAGGCTAAAACCCTGCGATAGAAACTATTTTGGTGTCGCGTAACAGCTATGAGAGCTTTCAACATACCATCAACCAGAAAGAAAAGAAAAAACAATATTGCGAAATCATCAGCCCTTAAGGACTGGTTGCTGCACCACTGGTTCCCACTAGGGCTGCTAGGCAAAAGTCAAAAGTCAAAAGTCAAAAGTCAAAAATCCTTTGAGTGTTAGGCATTTAACTACTTCTGAACTGGTGGGTTATTTCTGCCGCGCTGCACTAGGGATCGAGAGCCGCTAGGCTATAGGCCAACAGAGTTAGCTTCCAAAAGAGTTTAAGCTAAATTGTCCTTAAAAGGAATTCTTACAAATAATCTATGCTCCAAATAATTAGATGCTTTTTAGCGTATGCTTCGCGTGCAGTATAGCAGTCACGAGCGATAAATTTCTAACTACTCCAGTTCTTACTCACATCTTGCACCATTCTCACTCTCAGCCCAAAGCCCGCCGTGGACTTAAGTCCACGGCTAATAGCTGAAGTCCACGCTCAGTGGACTGGTAAACGATTTCATATCAAATCCGGGTTAACTACCCCCTTTTTAACGAACCGCCAAGACGCCAAGGACGCCAAGAAGAAGAGAGAGAGAATAAAGGGGTTATGCAAGCGGATTCCGTATCAGTCCACTGAGCGTGGACTTTCGCTATTAGCCTGGGGTTTGAACCCCAGGCGGGTAATAATGGTGCAAGATATGACTTTTAACGGACTTACGCTATGACGCGGGTGTGGGCGGCACATTACCGATCCCTTGTTCATAATTGAAATATAGCTAGCTAATATTTGCTGAATATCAATACAAGAGGTTGCCGTGACTCTTTATGCTGAACTACACCGCCATCTGGGCGGTTCTGTTGTACCTCGTATTCTCTGGCGCTACTTCCAACGCAGCGATGCCGATTTGGCTGAGCGGTTCCCTGAGTATGGGGCGTTTGAGGAGTTTTATACGAAACCGCGCAATACACTGGATGAGTATTTGGAACTCCATACTCTCGTAGAAGGCGTCCAAACTATCGAAACGTTGCCCTACTTTATCTACCGCCTGATTCGGGGTGCGTATATTTTTGAGAATCTTGCCTATTTGGAGTTACGCTACACTCCCTATCTGCGGACATCGCCGCAACTTAGCCAGTCGGAACGAATTGACCAAATGGCTGAGATTGTTGAGGTTGTTGGTAAAGCTAGTCAGGTCAAGGAGTACCCAATTATTACCAGCCAAATTCTGTGTATGCACTCGCGCCTTCCCTATGAGGTGAATCGGGCGATCGTCGATCTGGCTGCACAGAACAAAGATTATGTCTGTGCTGTAGACTTGGCTGGAGGAGATGCTCATTACGCAGAGCGGCTGGATGAATTTGTAGAACTATATGCCTTGGCGCTCAAGCTCAACCTTAAAACTACAGGTCACCTGTACGAAACTACATCTGGCTGTTATCCAAAACTTCTACCTTATCTGAAGCGTATCGGTCACGGTATCCAAATTCCTTTACAGCATCCAGAGCTACTGAGTCAATTGGCTGCTGACAATCAGTGCTTGGAAGTCTGTCCCACTACCTACCTAAAAACTGGCACCCTCGAAGATATCCGCCAACTCAAGGTTGTTTTCGATCGCTGTTTTGACGCTGGTGTGGACATCGCCATCTGTACCGACAACGCTGGACTCCATAATGTGCGTCTGCCTTTCGAGTACGAAAACCTGCTGACTCACGACATCATCGGTTTTGAGGAATTGCAGGCTTGTCAAGAAGCCGCCTTCCGCCATGCCTTTGCTTGGCCTTACAAGCAACCACCGGCGTTGTTGTTAAATAGACTATTTCAAGGAACAGTGAATGCAACTGGCAATGGTTCGTCCGGTGAACTTGAATTCGCCAAGATTGCGGACTAGAGTCTGAGAAGACTGCGGAATAAGGGAGAATATCAGATTGCTGATTCAAAAATTAAATTTGAAATCTAAAATTTTCAATTTGATATTCCCTCCCCATGCCTCATGACCTGTTAAAGTCCTCGCTTCAGAGCAGCTTCCACCTGCTTAAATTCTTGCTCCAAACGATCCTTTAACTTCTCAGGAACAGGACGATTTGGATAAGAACTGTAATGTCCGGCTAAGTTATTCAATGCTGTTCGCATTGTGGTAAAAGACCGGAGGGTGGTCAGAGAATTATCTCGACGATAACGAGCGGCAAAGTCATTGATTCTTGTACGTGCTTCTGCCTGAGCCGCCGCTTTATCCGGTGAATCATCTGGCAATTCAATGGCGGTTCTCAGAGTGTTCACCAGAGCCAAGGTATCTTGACGATAATCCCCGGTTATGCTTGTTGAACCAGAGCAGCCGATTAAGCCAATAGTCACAACCAAAACCAGGGCAAGCAGACGGGACAAATAGCGCTTCATAAGTCTTTTACTAAGTTTTCCAGAGCATACACAAATCCATGTTCCATCCTAACTTGGATTGGTGCTGTGGGGATCGTCCTTTAGTAGGCTACCAGTTTGAAGCGGGACAGTGGAACCCCACCCCCAACCCCTCCCCGTTAACGGGGAGGGGAGAAATACTCCCCCCTCTCCTCTGGAGGAGAGGGGAGTATTTCTCCCCCCTCTCCTCCAGAGGAGAGGGGGGTTGGGGGGGTGAGGTAGCCTTTGTAGGGTGGGCTATGTCTACCCTGAGTTCAACCGAAGCGTCCGCTGACGTACTCGCGAGTAGACTCTTCTTTAGGACTTTGGAAGATCACCTCAGTGCGATCGTACTCGACGAGATAACCCATCCGTCCGCCTTTGTCTGTAGGCTCGACATTGAAGAAGGCGGTCATATCCGACACCCGCGAAGCCTGCTGCATATTGTGGGTAACAATCACTATGGTGTATTGTTCTTTCAGTTCGTGCAGCAAGTCTTCAATCCGCAGAGTAGAGATGGGATCGAGAGCAGAACAAGGTTCGTCCATTAAGATAACGTCGGGTTGAACTGCGATCGCACGCGCAATGCACAACCGCTGCTGTTGTCCGCCAGACAGAGATAAACCGCTTTGCTTGAGCTTATCTTTCACTTCATCCCACAAAGCCGCACTCCGCAGACTGCGCTCCACCAATTCATCCATATCGCCCTTGTAGCCATTAATCCTAGCGCCAAAAAGCACATTGTCATAAATCGATTTAGGGAAAGGATTGGGCTTTTGAAATACCATCCCAATGCGACGCCGCACTTCTACTGCATCAATATTAGGAGCATATAAATCGTCTTCATGGTAGTAAATTTTACCCTCAGCCCGGAAACTCTCAATTAGATCGTTGAGACGATTAAAGCAGCGCAGCAGGGTACTTTTGCCACAACCAGAAGGGCCAATAAAGGCTGTAATCCGGTTTTTAGCGATATCCATATTGATATCACGCAACGCTCGAAAATTGCCATAGTAAACATCGACATTTCTAGCCCGAAAAACGCTTTCAGTTGAGTTGAGTGTTTGAGAATTAGAACGCATAATGAACCTATTTTGAATTGGGCTGACGCACCAATCGAGATTGATTGAGAGAAAGTTAAAATTCTTTTTTGGAGATAGATTTATTGATTAAAAGCACATTAAACAAGCAATCAACCAGGAACGCGCTTCCTAAAAAAGTGGAACTCCACATCACAATTGCTTTCCAATGCACCTTTTTGTCCAAATCCATATCCCTCCAAATAATCAAAGTTTTACCTTATGGTAGAGATTTACCCACTACAAGCTTATTATCCCAGAATTTCCAGTATCCTGCATTACATTTTTTGCTTAAGTGGCTTTCGTCAAAGTTTATACCAAAACGCTTTTTAACCATAAACTTTGCGACGAGTTGCCAAGCGGGCGATAATGCTAGTAATCAGAACCATGAGTACAAGTATCAAAGAAGCTGCCCAAGCTAGCGATCGCTGATTTGGAAAAGGAGAAATAGCGAAGTTAAACACCAAAACAGCGAGAGAAGGAGTGGGCGATAATAAGTCAGTTGGCCAGAACTGTGCGAATAGCGCTGTGAAAAGTAAAGGCGCGGTTTCTCCGCTTGCGCGTGCGATCGCCAATGTTGCCCCAGTTACAATAGCGGGTATAGCCGCTGGCAACACCACCTGCCACACCGTTTGAAACTTAGTAGCGCCAAGTCCCACAGCAGCTTGCCGCAAATCTTGCGGCACCAGTTGCAAAGCTTCGTCAGTAGTTTTGACAATAACTGGCAACATCAAAACCGACAAAGCCACCCCTCCAGCTAGAGCGGAAAACTTGCCCAAAGTCAGAACCACAATGCCATAGGCAAACACCCCGGCAATGATCGAAGGAACACCGCTGAGGACATTGGTGGCAAAGCGAATCCAGCGGGATACATTATTGGTGCTAAACTCTGTTAAATAAATTGCCGCCATCACACCAAACGGGACACTGATCGCCGCAGCGATACCAACCATAATCAACGTACCCAGGATAGCATTACCAAACCCACCTCCCTGCACGAAAGGTGGCGGGGGCAATTCGGTAAACACACTCAAACTCAGACTGCTAAAGCCTTGGATGGTGACATAAGAAAGAACTGCCAGCAAAGGCAGGAGAGCCAATGCACCACAAGTAAATGCCAAAATTGTCATCACCGTCCCAAACAGAGTTCGGGGAGATGACATCGATCGAGTCAGAGTTCTACTAGGATATCCAGAGAAACTTTTATCATCGAAGCTTTGCGTCATAATTTAACACTCAACATTCATTAGTCATTGAAAATTTTAGATTTTAGATTTTGGATTTTAGATTTGCTTTGATTTGAAATCTGAAATTAGAGTCGTTTTACTCTCAGAACGATTAACTCAGCGAATATATTGACTAAAAGCGTTAATATAAACAGAATTAACGCGGCGTACATTAGAGCCGCCACTTGCAACCCACTAGCCTCAGCAAATTGATTTGCCAGCAGAGAAGAAATCGTGTTAGCTGGTGCAAAAAGCGAAGGGCTGATATTGTTGGAATTGCCGATTACCATCGTTACAGCCATCGTTTCTCCCATCGCCCGACCCAATGCCAGCATGATAGCGCTAACAATCCCAGAGAAGGCAGCTGGTACGAGAACTTGAAAGATTGTTTCCCAGCGCGTCGCTCCCAGTCCTATAGCTGCCTGCCGTAGTTCGGGAGGCAAAGAAATCAGAGCATCGCGAGAAATTGCCGTAATAATGGGCAAAATCATAATAGTTAAGATTATCCCAGCAGGCAACATTCCTGGCCCTTGAGGAGGCGTACTAAAAATTGGCAGCCAACCCAAGTAAGTGTGTAGCCATCCTCCTACATTTGAGAGGATTGGAATCAAAACAAAAATGCCCCACAGACCGTAGACAACACTGGGAATAGCTGCTAAAAGTTCTACCAAGAATACCAGTATTGTCCGAACGGATACTGGCAAAAAATTCTCGCTCAGTAAGATAGCGGTGCCAACCCCAATAGGTACAGCTAAAATCAAAGCAATTAAAGCACTGACTATAGTTCCATAGACTGTAGCCAGTACCCCGTAATCATTATTTACCGGGTTCCAATTGCTATTAGTTAGGAAGCTCAAACCAAACATTTGAATTGCTGGCATAGACTTGCTAGCAACTTGCACCGCTATCAAAAGCAATATGCCAGCAACTCCCAGTGCAAACAACCGAGTTAGCCAAATAAAACCGCGATCGATCGATTTGTCTACCTCCGAGCGAGGTTTAATTGTTGTTTGAGCTTCCTTAGCTTCTGGATTCATGATGAACTTTACCAAACAGATGAATGAAAAATGTGGGAGCGAACTTGAAAAAGCAGTCAGCAGTGGTGCTGAAACTTGCTAAAAAAAAATGTGATAGCAGTTAGCTAAAAACTGAATTGAGCTTTTCCAGTTTTGCTATTTGCTAGCAGTAGCACCGCCTACATCTATTTTATAATCTGGGCTGATTTGATCTGCTGCTGCCGCAACTTTATCAACCACGGCCTTGGGTAAGGGAACATACCCTAATTCAGAGCTGTTCTTTTGCCCTTCAGTCAATCCATATTCAATCATAGCTTCCATTGCTTTGGCTTTGGACGCATCGGTATATTGCTTGTAAACAAGCAACCAAGTGTAGCTAACGATGGGGTAGGAGTCCGATCCTTCTGGATCTTCAATAAAGGCTCGTAAGTTTTCAGGCAAAGTTACAGCTTCAAGGGTTTTAGCAGCAGACTCCTGGTTAGGCAGGACAAATTTGCCCGCTTTATTTTCCAGGGCAGCATACTTGAGCTGAGTTTGCTTGGCGTAGCCGTACTCTACGTAACCGATCGCACCTTGACTCTGTAAAATTTGAGCTGTGACGCCTTCATTTCCCTTGGCAGAAATCCCAGTAGGCCATTTTACAGTTTTGCCTTCTCCAACTTTGGTTTTGAATTCAGGACTAATTGTACTTACGTGCTTTGTGAAGACGCCTGTGGTTCCGCTACCATCGGAACGAGACACAACTACGATCGGTTGGTTGGGAAGAGTAACACCTGGATTAGCGGCGACAATCTTGGGGTCGTTCCAAGATTTGATCTTACCCAGCAATATATCTGCGTAAACTTCGCGGGATAACTTCAGCCCAGTTTCAACATTGGGCAGGTTGTAGGCTAGGACAATGCTACCGGCTGTCATTGGTAGCAACAAGACGCCTTTTTGCACTTTGGCAATTTCTTCATCTTTCATAGCAACGTCGCTGGCTCCAAAGTCTACCGTACCAGCGGTAAATTGCTCGACTCCAGCGCCGCTACCAATTGATTGGTAGCTGATTTGCGCTTTGGGATATATCTTGTTGAAATCCACGAACCAACGCTGATACAGGGGTGCTGGGAAAGAAGCTCCAGCGCCAGTTAGCTGTACGTTCTGCGCGAGGTCGAGTTTCCCACCTGTAGCAGCACTAGGTGCTGTAGCCGGGGAGGCGGTAGGAGAAGTGCCAGGAGAAGGATTGTTTGCAGTGCCTGGGGTGTTGTTTCCACCGCAAGCGGCTAAGCCGATTGTCAGAGCTATCGCAGAAATTGAGGTAGCCAGACGAGTTGGAGCGATCGAATTGATACGAAAAAGCATAGCTGTAACGTTTGACTCATTCCACGAGGAAACCCTTAGAAGTCTAGCGTTCCAGGGTAAAGATAAGGTTAATAACTTTTCAAATAGCCGATCTTAGCTGAGACAACTGGAAAAAATCCCTGTTTTTGTATAGCTGTGGAGCGATCGTACTGGAAAAGATAAATTTTGTTAACTTTTTGCTGGCATAAATATAAATTGCCTTAAAGCTATTTCTGATAAACGCAGATGGTATCATACCAGTTTGGTAGCAGTGAGCTTGCCAATTCCGTAAAAAGAAACGGCATCTCACGATTTTAATTGCAAATGCAATCAGAGGGCCAAGCGTGGTTCAAGCGTCGTTATCAAATTCCCGTAATCCATCGAATGCCGATCTTCCCTGTGGGCATGAGCAGCCATTGCGAGAATGGCTAAATAATCTTGCCGAGGAGATTATTTCTGGAGTTCGCCTCAGTCGAGAGGAAGCGATCGCACTCACCCAGATAGAGGGACAAGAGAATATACTGCTCTTGTGCGAAGCAGCCGATAAAGTGCGACAAGCTTGCTGCGGCAATACCGTCGATTTGTGCAGCATCATCAACGTCAAATCTGGCAACTGCTCGGAAAACTGCGGCTTTTGCTCCCAGTCATCCCACCATCCAGATAGCGATTCGCCGATTTACGGTTTAAAATCCACTTCTGAAATTCTCGCCCAAGCCAAAGCAGCCGAAGCAGCTGGAGCAAAACGGTTTTGCTTGGTGAGTCAGGGACGCGGTATCAAGTATAACAGTCCGAAATCGGGAGAATTTGAGCGAATTCTGGAAACAGTGCGGCAAATTACTGCCGAAACCAATATTAAACCTTGTTGCGCTTTGGGAGAAGTAACGCCAGAACAAGCTGAGGCATTAAAAGAGGCAGGCGTTACCCGCTACAACCATAACCTAGAAACGTCAGAGAACTATTTCCCAGAGATAGTGACGAGTCACAGTTGGCGCGATCGCGTCGAAACCATCAAAAATCTCAAAGCAGCCGGAATACAAGCCTGTACGGGCGGTATTATGGGCATGGGCGAAAGCTGGTCCGATCGGGTAGATTTAGCCCTAGCTTTGCGGGAGTTAGAAGTTGAATCTGTACCGCTTAACCTGCTAAATCCCAGATCGGGGACACCATTAGAGGAACGTCCCAAACTCGATCCTTATGAAGCGCTCAAAGCGATCGCAATCTTTAGGCTGATTCTGCCAAAGCAAATTCTCCGCTACGCTGGTGGACGAGAAGCCGTTATGGGCGAACTGCAAGCCCTTGGACTCAAAGCTGGCATTAACGCCATGCTGATCGGACACTACCTTACCACAATAGGTCAACCCCCAGAGCAAGACCGCGCCATGCTAGAAGCTTTGGGACTCCAAGGCGGTGAAGCACCCATTCCCGGCGAATGGGGACTGGGGACTGGGGACTGGGGACTAGGGTAGAATTTCAGATTTTAGATTTGAGATTTCAAATTGAAAGACATTGAATAATTTTCAATTTCCAATCTAAATTTGAAATCTTAAATTACCGATCGCCTATTCTCCAATCCAAAATCTAAAATCTAGAATCTAAAATTGAAGTGTTTTCTCCCACTGAACTGCTGTGGGCCTTGATTGGATTACTGCTTACCATAGGTGGAACCTTTCTAGAGGCGTCTTTGCCCAGTCCTCCGTGGCAGTGGAGTGATTCTGGCATTCCAACTTACCCTTTGGGCGTCACCTATCAAATTGGTGCCGTGCTACTGGTCGGCTGTCTTGGCGGCAAGAATGCCGGGGCCCTCTCTCAAATAGCCTATCTTGTATTAGGCTTGACATGGCTGCCTGTATTCACTCTGGGTGGCGGCCTCAGCTATATAAAAGAGCCCAGCTTTGGATATTTGTTAGGCTTTGTTCCCGGTGCATGGTTTTGTGGCTTTGTAGCATTTCGGACGCCACTAAAACTGGAGTCTTTGGCCTTTAGTTGTTTGTGTGGCCTGCTAACAGTTCATGTCATCGGTCTTAGCTATCTCGTTCTCAGCGATTGGTTAAGCTGGACAAATACCAGTGCTGTTCCTCTATGGTCAGCTATCTTAAGATACTCGTTCTATGCTCTGCCAGGACAGATGGCGATCGTCTGTGCAGTTACCGTTTTGGCTTTCATTCTGCGACATTTGATGTTTTACTAATCTGGGGCATTGGGCATTGGGAAGAAAATCTAAAAAATTTTAATGACCAATGACTAATGACTAAGTAGGTGGGCGTAAATAAACTGAACTCCCAGAAACCCGGTTTCTCCAAGAAACCGGGTTTCTAAGGGCCTAGCAGTTTTACGTTTAATTATGCCCACCTACTTAATGACTAATGACCAATGACTAATGACCAATGACTAATGACCAATGACTAATGACTAAAAACCGCTTTTTCTGGGTTGCTGCCTCGATCAGTTTAGTTTTAGACCAGTTGACTAAATTTTGGGTGGTGCAAAACTTCCGCCTCAATGAAACCTGGTCTTTGTGGACAGGGGTTTTTCATTTCACCTACGTGAGAAACCCCGGTGCGGCGTTTAGTCTCTTTAGCCAGGACGGAAGTTGGTTGCGCTGGCTATCCTTGGGAGTGAGTATAGGCTTGATGGCATTGGCCTGGTTTGGGCCAAATTTTGCCCGCTGGGATCAGCTGGGTTATGGTTTTATTTTAGGAGGAGCGATGGGCAACGGGATCGATCGCTTTTTATTAAACTATGTAGTAGATTTTCTCGATTTTCGACTGATTCATTTTCCCGTATTTAATCTGGCAGATGTGTTTATTAATGTAGGTATTGCCTGCCTCTTTATTGCTGCCTTCCAGAAACACGATCCGCCCAAAAGAGGGGCTAGGGATTAGGGCAGAGGGGCTAGGGAAGTCAAAAGTCAAAAGTTAAAAGTCAAAAAAAAAGGAATCCCACTACCGACTACCAAATCTAAAATCTAAAATCTAAAATTCTTTATGACTCCTCCTCAGCCTAAACGCCCCCCACAAACGATTTTCGGTGCAATAACTCAAGCGGTACAGACAGTTCAAGCGAAAGTTCATTTTTCTCAACTGGTACTCAAACCGAATACCAGGGTGCCAGAACTGCGAGTACAGGATACCGATGCGGACAAAGCAGAAGTATATCCTCTGTTAGGCGATCGCTACAGCTTGGGCCGCAGCTCCAAATCCTGCGATATCATCGTCCGTAATCCAGTAGTCAGTCAGATTCACCTATCTTTGACCCGCACCGGACGCCGCCAAAAGTCCTTCGAGATTAAAGATGAAGGCTCAACCAACGGTATCTATCGCGGTAGACGCAGAATTGCATCGAAATTGCTCAGACACGGTGATATCTTCACTCTAGGGCCACCAGAACTGGCGCAGTCTGTCCGAATTCAATACTACGATCCACCCCCTTGGTATGTTAAAGCGACCACCTGGGGGCTTTACGGCATCGGTGGATTGACGGCACTGCTGGTGTTGGCAATTGCGATCGAGTGGCAGAAATTCTCCGTGCGTCCCCTGCCGACGGCAACGGGGGGGCCAGTAATAGTGATCGCCCGCGACGGACAAACGCCCTTGCGCCCGCCTCGCACGACCTCTCACGGGGAAATGAAGCAATTATCGGAGTTTTCGCCCTATTTGCCCAAAGCTGTGGTTGCCTCTGAAGATAAACGCTTTTACTGGCATTTGGGTGTCGATCCGATCGGCATTGCTAGAGCAACATTCATTATTAGTAAGGGGGGCGATCGTCAAGGCGGTAGCACGGTGACCCAGCAGGTCGCCCGCAGTTTGTTTCGAGAATATGTTGGAAGTGCGGATTCTCTGGGTCGCAAAGTGCGCGAAGCTATTGTTTCCCTGAAGTTAGAATTCTTTTACAGCAAAGACAAACTGCTGCTGACTTACTTAAATCGCATCTTCTTGGGGGGCGATACTTACGGCTTTGAGGATGCTTCTCAGTACTACTTTGGTAAGTCGGCTAGAGATGTATCTTTGGCCGAGTCTGCTACTTTGGTGGGGATTTTATCGGCTCCCAATAATTTTAATCCCTGTGGGGATAACCAGAGTCGCCAAAGAGCGATCGTACTTCGCAACGCCGTGATTGCTCGGATGCTAGAACAAGGCAGAATTAGTCAAGAGGAGGCAAATCGGGGGCGGCGAAGTCCTCTGGAAGTCAGCCCCAAGGTTTGTCAAGAGCAATCCAATACTATTGCCCCCTACTTTTACAGTTATGTTTTCAACGAACTCCAGTATTTATTGGGGGAGGAGTTAGCCAGAGAGGGAAATTTTACGATCGAAACCTCTCTCGACCCGCGCATACAACGACAAGCTGAAGCATCTTTACGTAACTCTGTCAATAATTCTGGGGGAACTTACCGATTTTCGCAAGGTGCGATCGTCACCCTCGACTCCAGCACTGGTACGATTTTAGCCCTTGCTGGCGGATTGGATTACAAACAAAGTCAGTTTAATCGCGTCACCCAAGCGCACCGACAAGCAGCATCAACTTTCAAGATTTTTACTTATGCTGCGGCTCTAGAACAAGGCATTTCACCCGGTAAGCTGTATTCCTGCGCTTCCCTAGTTTGGGTTAACCGTTACGAAGGATGCAATCACGGTGCTAGCGGCAGTACGGATATGTACACGGGTATTGCTCTGTCTGAGAATGTGATTGCTCTACGGGTGGCTGAGGATGTAGGTTTGGATAATGTGGTGCGAATGGCACAGCGTCTGGGAATAGAGTCGAAACTCAATCCCGTACCGGGTTTGGTTCTCGGTCAAAGCGAAGTTTATCCCTTAGAGATGACTGGTGCTTTTGGTGCTATAGCAAATCGTGGCGTGTGGAATCGTCCTCATGCGATTACTAGAATTGTGGATAGCAGCGATTGTCGCGATCGCAATAACCCCAATACCTGCCGCGTGATTTATGCCTATGACCCAGCTACCAACGGCAAGCGAGTTCTCAGACCCGAAGTAGCTTCTCAAATGAATAGTTTACTTCGAGGCGTCGTCAGAGTTGGTACAGGTCGCAATGCGTCTTTAGGACTAGGAGAAGAAGCTGGTAAAACAGGCACCAACAGCGATAACAGAGACCTTTGGTTTATTGGTTATATTCCCAGTCGGCAGTTAGTCACAGGAGTTTGGTTGGGTAACGATGACAACTCTTCGACTAGAGGAACTAGCGGTCAAGCTGCCCAAGTTTGGGGAAACTATATGCGTCAAGTTGTCAATCGATCTTAGATTGAAAAATTGAACCTTGTTTTCTTCATTCACATTTATGGTTTCCTGCGGTAATGAAGCGAACCTGGGACGATTTTTTTTATAGATGAGGCTCGATTAGGACGGGCTCAAAACTCATAACTTTACCATTTGAAGAAATATAGCAACCACCAAGGCAGTTAGGACGTTTTTAATTCCTGAAAGCCTTGATTATAAGCTATGATACCAAATACGGGTTGGTTACCCCATGAAAATTTTTGGCCTAAACATTGTAGAGACGTTTCATGAAACGTCTCTACAGCCTAGAGACATAAAGGGGGTAATCGTTG